>NZ_QSCK01000023.1:0-70986 GCF_003463035.1 Roseburia sp. OF03-24
GATTTTAAGCATATTTCCATTCGTGCGAATATCAAAAATTCACACCCACGCCCCCAGATTTTGAGATGAACCGCCCACCCAAATGGTGTTCATAACCTGACGGCTGGGATCTTGCGCAAAGTCGAAGCTAATTTTGTGACTTTGGGAGAAAATTAGAAAATCTTAGTGTGTCTGTAGATACACAGTGATGTTCTGCCACGGATGGCAGAACAAGGCTTCACGAGCCACGGATGGCTCGTTGAACGCCGGTCACGTCACTCCGAGAAAATCTAACTCAGACACACTTAGACTTTTCTTATTTTCGTACAATGGAACCAAAATTAACTCCGGCTTTGCGCAAGATGCCATTCACAAGCCTATGAAACACCATTTGGACGGGCGATTTATTTCATAAACAAACCATCATGTGTAGGACAGCTCGAAAAATTGCAGCCAGGATTTTAACACAGCATCAGCAAAAGGGAAAAACAGGTTCAGATTCCAGTAAAAGGGAGAATATTTATCAGCAGAATTAATAATTTTTATTAACGTACCTGATAGATATTCTCTCTTTTGTATAAACTGGGTAAAATTTTAGTAAAACTTTACTAAAGCTATTGAAATCTGTAAAATCGTGAAATATAATGCAGAAGAAAGGCGTGATTATATGGCAACAATCAAAGAGATTGCTAAGCTGGCACATGTGTCGGCGGCAACGGTGTCGAGAGTGTTGAATCAGGATGAGACATTATCAGTGACACCTGAGGTAAAAAACCAAATAATTAAGATCGCTCATGAGTTGAAATATGTCCCGCCTAAGATGCGTCATGCCAAACGAGACAGACAGATCGTCATCGGAGTTGCGGACTGGCATATCGTAAGAAGAGACAGGCCGGATGTGAGTATTACTTCGGCGGATATTTTATCCGGAAGTATTGCACAGAAAGCAGATATTGTATTTTTACGTCTGGTTTACGGAGAGGTAAAGCAGGTGGACGGTATCATTGCATTTGGTTTATTCTCGGAAGTGGAAGTTGATTTTTTACGATCACTAAGCACGGAGATCCTGTTTGTTAATTCAGATAAAAAGGATTATGAGTTTGATCAGATCCTCATGGATTACGAGCAGGGATTAAGCGATATGGTGCATTATCTGATGGACGAGAAGGAGTATCGCAGCATTGGTTATATTGGCGGAATATATGAAGATGATATCGTGCGTATCGGAGAGCGTCGTCTGAATGGATTAAAGCAGATCCTGCAAAACAAAGGCTGTTATCAGGAAGGCTATTTTAAGGTCGGAGAGATCAGTCATGAGAGTGGATATTTGCTCACGAAGGAAATGCTTCTGACAGATGAAGTGCCGGAAGTTCTTATTCTGGGAAATGATGAGGTCGCAGAGGGAGCATTAGAAGCGGTCAAAGAATTAAAATACCGGATTCCAAAAGATATTGCGGTGGTGATTTACCGTGATATTGAGACACTTTCGACGAAATATCCGACGTATACAAGTCTTCGCATGCTGCCTGATATTGTATGGACGACTGCCATAAAACTTCTTTTGGAGCGGATTTTAGATGGCAGAAAAGATACGATGAAGGTGTATCTGCCAACAAAGCTCGAACTCGGAGACAGTGCCTGATCATTGGCCGGACAATTTCTGAAAGAGCAACAACAAAAGTGTGCACGCCTGCATGGAAATAGATGCAGGAGAGAGAGGAGAACATTTCATTATGAAGAAAAAAATTGCTATGTTACTTGCAGCAGCATTATGCATGGGTACATTTGCAGGATGTGGAAACAGCGCATCAAACAACAGCAGCAGCGCAGCAGATAATAACACGACAGATAATACGGTAGCTGCAACAGAAAATTCTGACGCGACAGCTTCTGCTGACAATGTAAAAATTGATACTTTAAATGTATACTTCGTTCCGTCCAGAGATCCGGACGAGATCGTAACTGCAACAGAACCACTTGCAAATTTAATGCAGACAGAGTTAGCAGGCTTAGGATATGACATCGGAGAAGTTAAGATCACAGTTGGTACAACCTTTGAGGCAGTAGGTGAGGCTCTTGCAGCAGGAACAGCAGATGTTGGATTTATCCCGGGCGGTACCTATGTACTTTATGATGATGGAGCAGATGTGATCTTAACAGCAACCAGAGATGGTTTAAATAAAGACTCTGACAATCCAGCAGACTGGAATGATGGACAGCCTACAGAAGGCATTGACAAACAGGCAGTTTCTTACCGTGCATTATTTATCGCAGGTCCTTCTGATAAAGGACAGGAACTTGCTGATAAAGTAAACTCCGGCGAAGAACTTACATGGGATGATTTAAACAGTGCAAACTGGAGTGTTATGTCATCTTCCTCACCGGCAGGTTATATTTACCCGGCTTTATGGTTACAGGACAGATACCAGAAAGGTATTACAGATCTTTCTTCTGCAGTACAGTCTGATTCCTACGCAAGTGCATTTGCAAGACTTGCTTCCGGACAGATCGACGTACTTGTAACTTATGCAGATGCAAGACGTGACTATGAAGAAAGCTGGACAAGTGAATTTGGTCGTACAAAATCTATCTGGGAAGAGACAAATGTTATCGGTGTAACAGATCCGATCTACAATGATACAGTTTGTGTCAGCAAGACATCTCCGATCATGGATGACGGCTTAAAATCAGCAATCCAGACAGCACTCATCAATATCGGTAACACAGAGGAAGGTAAGGCAGTTATCTCTATCTACAGCCACAACGGATATGAGCCGGCACAGTCTTCTGATTATGATAAAGAGAGAGAAGCACAGAAACTGATCCAGGAATTAAGTGCAGCAAACTAATCGTTACTGGAACGTTTGACAGGGAGTGGACAGTAACAACGAAATAATAACAGGCAGTATGACGGGCAGCAGGAGGGCTGCTGCAGAGCCGGGAAACCGGCTTTGCGGCAGCCTTTCAATGAGTATACACCTATAAAAAACACACACCATAAAAACAGCAGGTGAAAGAAAGGTTTGGTTTAAATTTATGATCGAGTTTAAGGACGTATCGAAGGTATATCCGAACGGGGTAGTGGGACTGGACAATGTCAATTTAAAGATCGAACAGGGTGAATTTGTAGCGATCATCGGTCTTTCCGGTGCAGGAAAGTCCACGTTACTGCGGACGATCAACCGTATGCATGACATCACATCAGGAACTCTGACGGTGGATGGATTAGAGGTTAAGAACTTAAAAGGAAAAGAGCTTCGTACTTTCCGCAGAAAGATTGGAATGATCTTCCAGTCATTTAATCTTGTCACACGAACAACAGTAATCCGTAACGTATTGATGGCAAAAGTGCCGGAGATGCCTTTCTGGAGAGTTCTGCTTGGTGTGTTTAAAAAGGAAGACAAAATGCAGGCACTTGAGAGTCTGGATAAAGTCGGTATTCTGGATAAAGCATATATCCGTGCAGACCAGCTTTCCGGTGGGCAGCAGCAGCGTGTTGCTTTAGCGCGTACACTTGCGCAGAATCCGGAGATTATCTTAGCAGATGAGCCGGTTGCAGCACTTGATCCGGTAACGGCAAAACAGGTTATGAGTGATTTCAGAAAGATCAATCAGGATATGAACATTTCAATCCTGATCAACATCCATCATGTGGAATTAGCACTCGAATATGCAGACCGCATTATCGGAATCCGTGCCGGAAAGATCGTCTATGACGGACCTTCCGAAAATGTGACACAGGACGTGTTGAACACAATTTACGAAGGAAAGATTCCGGAGAAAACGGAGGAAGCGTAATGGGATTATACGATAAAATATTTAAACCGAAAAAACTTGTGCTTGCCAACGGCAAGGTTGTGGAAGAAAAATGCTCCCGTGCACCGCTTATCATTCTTCTGGTTCTGATCGCAACATGGATCTCCGTAAAGGTTACTGGTTTTTCCATGACAACGCTTGTGACGAGAATCCGGTATTTCTTTGATATTTTAGGACAGATGTTTCCACCGAAGGTTGGTTATATTTCAAGCATCTGGGGACCACTTTTTGATACGATCAAAATGTCACTGCTCGGCTCTTTTGTGGGTGGTGTGCTTGCGATTCCTTTTGCGATTTTCGCATCCAGCAACCTGATCAAAAATAAAGTTGTGATTGGTGTAGTCCGTGTGTTTTTAAGTATTGTGCGTACGATCCCGACACTGGTTGCTGCCCTGATCGCAACTTATATCTGGGGACTTGGTACGATGGCAGGTACCTTTGCAATCGCAGTATTTACCTTTGCTTATGTTGGAAAACAGTTATACGAGATGATCGAGACGGTCGATATGGGGGCATATGAGGCGATGGAAGCCATGGGTGCAGGAAAGGCGTACTCCTTTATTTCTGCGATCATGCCGCAGGTACTGCCGGCATACATGTCTGTATGTTTATTCTGTTTTGAGGGAAATGTGCGTTACGCAGCAATCCTGGGATATGTTGGAGCAGGCGGACTCGGTCTGATCTTAAATGAAAAGATCGGCTGGCGTGAGTATGACAGTGTAGGAATGATTCTGATCGTTCTGTTTGGTACAGTTCTTATTATTGAAGCAATCAGCCATTATATCAGAAAGAAATTAACGTAGGAGGAACCGGCAAAATGAATGAATCAATCAAAAAAATGTACGAGCAGGAACCAAAGACCTGGTACGCAAAGATCATTGTGGCTTTGATTGTTGCAGCACTTCTTGCATGGTCACTTTCTACGGTTCAGTCTACCGGATCAAACGGAAGCGGACTTTCCGTCGCAGGAAAGATCATCAGCGGAATTTTCCACCCGGATACGAATTTACTGTTTGACCTCTCCACATCCGGTGTTGCTTATCTGTTACTGGAAACCATGTGTATCGCATTCTTAGGAACGATCGTCGGTGCAGTATTATCCATTCCGCTTTCTTTCCTTGCGGCAGCAAATCTGATGCCGAAGCCGGTTGCACTGATCTTCCGTGTATTTATTATGGCAATCCGTACGATTCCGGCATTTGTATACGGACTTATGTTTATCCGTGTGACAGGACCTGGACCATTTGCCGGACTGCTTACCATGTCACTTTGTTCGATCGGTATGATCAGTAAAATGTTTATCGAGAGCATTGAGGATCTGGATACTAAGATTCTGGAATCCTTAGATGCAGCAGGATGTACGATGTTCCAGAAGATCCGTTACGGTATCTTATCCCAGTTGTTCCCAGATTTTATGTCTACTTTGATCTATCGTTTTGATATGAATTTAAGAGATGCAACAGTACTTGGTCTGGTTGGTGCCGGTGGTATCGGTGCACCGCTTATCTTTGCGATGAGTGCATACAAATGGAATCAGGTAGGAGCAATTCTTGCCGGACTGATCGTACTGATCTTAATTATTGAAGTTATCTCATCAAAGATCCGTACAAAATTAGCAAGGGGTTAGTAGTGCGAAAAATCCATATATGAAAGATTTTACGCATACAAATTTGAGTCGCATACTCAAATTTGCAGGTTATTGAAAGGGATAAAACATGCAGCAGAAAAAGTTAAAAATTTATTTTACCTCAGATGTGCACGGATATTTTTATCCGACGACTTATGGGGATATGGATGTAAAACCGGTAGGACTTTTTGGCTGTGCGGCAGATTTTAACAAGGATGATGAGACACTCATCATAGATGGCGGAGATATTTTACAAGGCTCCGCCTTTGCTTATTACTGCCGTCAGGTTGCAAACTCTCCGGAAGTGATCGCAGATATTATGAACGACTGCGGATACGATTATTATACACTTGGCAATCATGACTTTAATTACGGATTAGATTATCAGGCGGCATATCGCAATAGAAATAACGGTGTATGTGTGTGCCAGAATATCATGGATGAGGAAGGAAACACCCTGTTTCCATGGAAACTTCATACGATGAAAAACGGATTGCGCATCGGTATCGCTGGTATTGTAACGGATTATGTAAACATTTGGGAAAAAGAAGAAAACTTAAAAGGAATCCATATTACAGATCCTTTTGAGGCAGCGAAGAGGGCACTTGCCCAGATGAAAGAGCAGACAGATCTTACGATCTGCATCTATCACGGAGGTTTTGAGTGTGATTTAGAAAGCGGAGCGGTGCTTTCTAAGACGACTGAAAATGTGGGTTACAGGATCTGTAAGGAACTGGATTTTGATATCTTACTGACCGGACATCAGCATATGTCTGTGCATGGAAGAGAGCTGTTTGGAACTTATACAGTACAGCCATGTGATAATGCAAAAGAATATCAGTATCTGGAGGTCACCGTGACAGAGGATAAAAAGAGCATCAGGTCCGAATTGCGGCAGTCAGATCCCACAAAGGGGGCTGGGCTTGCAGATAAATACCGTTCTACGGAAAATTCCGTGCAGGCATGGTTAAATCAGCCAATTGGTCATTTGAGCCGTGCAATCATGCCGGAAGAAAAGGTAAAAATGGCATTGTATGGCTCACTGATCGCCGATTTTTTAAACCGTATCCAGCTTCATTTTTCGGGAGCAATGTTATCGTCCGTCGGTCTGGCAAATGAAATCGCAGGTTTCCGCAGTGAAGTGAGCACACGCGATATCATAGCCACTTATCCATATCCGAATACACTTGTGGTCTGTGAGATCACGGGTGCACAGCTAAAGACAGTAATGGAGCGCAGTGCAGAATACTTTGCATATGATAACGAAGGAAATGTCTGTGTTTCCGACAGCTTCCTGGTTCCAAAGGTGGAACATTATAATTATGACTATTATATGGGTGTGGATTTTGAAATCAATCCAAAAAACCCGGTCGGAAGCAGGATCGTGGGGCTTTCAAGAGACGGAAAGCCGGTTTTAGATGAAGATAAATTTACATTATGCCTGAATAATTACCGTTACAGCGGTGCTGGTGGATATGATGTTTACACAGAATGTCCGCTGGTCAAAGAAATCAATGTGGAGATGGTGGAACTGATCATGGATTATTTCCACGAATATCCATATATTGAGGTGTGATGTACGAAAGAATAAACTTGACAGAATGCATTCTATGAAATAAAATCAAAGAAACGCATTGAAGAGAAGAGTACTGATCGGAAATTTTAAAGAGAGAGATACATTTTGGTGTGAGTATCTTAAAATGGAACTTCAGGAAGACCACCTCTGAGCGGCCCTAATCCGGTCCGGTGATTCCGTTATCATCAAAATGAGTGATTTTCCACATGGAGATAAACGGGGTGGAACCGCGGATAAAAATGTTTATTCGTCCCTTATACAGATACGTTGTCTGTATAAGGGACTTTTTAGTTTAGGAAAAGGAGATTAATCATGGTAGATTTTAAAGAAGACGAGAGACTGAATACGCTCAACCATTCCTGTGCACATGTGATGGCACAGGCAGTAAAACACTTATATCCGAACGCAAAGTTCTGGGTAGGACCTGTTGTAAAAGAAGGATTTTATTATGATATCGATCTTGGCGATACTGCTGTCAATGATGATGTGATCGCAGCGATCGAAAAAGAGATGAAAAAAGTCTGCAAAGAAGGTAAAAAGATTTACAGACGTGAGATCTCAAAAGCAGAAGCATTAGAGCTGTTCAAAGATGATGAGTACAAGCTTGACTTAATCGATGGTTTAGAGGATGGAAATATTTCCGTATACGATCAGGGCGATTTCACGGATCTCTGCCGTGGACCGCATGTTGACAATACCAAATTATGTAAAAACTTTAAACTGATCAAATATTCCGGTGTTTACTGGAAAGGTGATGCAAATAACCATGTAATGCAGCGTATCTACGGTGTATGTTTCCCGACTGCAGAAGAGTTAGAGGAGCATTTAAAACTCTTAGAGGAAGCAAAAGACCGTGATCACAGAAAGATTGGTAAAGAGATGCACCTGTTTATGTCTGACGATCTGGTTGGACGCGGACTTCCGATGTTCCTTCCAAAAGGATACACGGTATGGCAGGAACTTGAAAATTATATCAAAGCGAAAGAGCGCAAACTTGGTTATCTTCACGTTATGACACCTTGTGTTGGTACCGTAAATCTTTATAAAACTTCCGGTCACTGGGATCACTACAAAGAGAATATGTTCCCGGCAATGGAAATGGAGGGTGAATCTTTTGTACTCCGTCCGATGAACTGCCCGCATCACATGATGATCTATGCGAACAGAATGCATTCCTATAAAGATCTGCCGATCCGTATCGGCGAGATCGCACATGACTTCCGTTTTGAGGCAAGTGGAACCTTAAAAGGTATCGAGAGAGGAAGACATTTCTGTCAGAATGATGCCCATCTGTTTGTAACACCGGAGCAGATCGAATCTGAGTTTGCAAAAGTAGTAGAACTGATCTTTGATACTTACAAAGATTTCAATATCACAGATTACCGCTGTGTACTCTCCTTAAGAGATCCGGAAGATAAAGTAAAATATCATGATGACGATGAGATGTGGAACAACGCAGAGAATGCACTCCGTAAAGTACTTGACGATATCGGTATCGAGTATACAGAAGAGATCGGCGAGGCTGCTTTCTACGGACCAAAACTTGATGTTAATGTAAAACCGGCGATCGGTAATGAGTATACACTTTCAACCTGCCAGTTAGACTTCTGTCTGCCGGCAAAATTCAACCTGTCTTATATTGACAGCGACGGAACCAAGAAAACACCGGTTGTTTTACACAGAGCGATTTTAGGTTCTCTCGATCGTTTCATGGCATACATTTTAGAGGAAACAAAAGGCAACCTGCCGTTATGGTTAGCTCCGGTTCAGGCTAAGATCCTTCCGGTCAAGAATGAGGATGAAGAACTTAACGCATATTCTCATGACTTATATAAGTATCTGGATGACAACGGAATCCGTGTTGAGATCGATGAGAGAAACGAGAAACTCGGCTACCGTATCCGTGAAGCACAGATGGAGAAAGTGCCGTATCTGTTAGTACTTGGTAAGAACGAAGCAGCTGACGGAACCGTAAGCTACAGACTGCATGGAGAGCAGAATTCCACCACAGTTTCCAAGGAAGATTTCCTTGCACTGTTAAAAGAGGATATCCGCACAAAGAAGATCAATCCTGCAGCATTAAAATAAACAGAAATATGAAAATGCGGTGTGTCCGGCAGGATGTGCCGCATTTTTTCAGTCAGACAGGAAACAAAAACCTGATAAATAAATTGTCAAAGATGTATATTGTAATCAAAATTAAATGATAGTAGAATGGTATTAATATAAAATCGTTTATGAGAATAAATCAGAAAGAACAAAGGAGGATATTGATGTGACCCTAAGTGGAAAAGTATCATTAAAGGTAAAAATGACGATTCTGATTATTGAGATTTTAATAATCGGATTATATGGAGTAGTTGTCGGAGCAAAAAATATGGGTACTATCCGTAATGATGCGATCACCAGCATGGAAGAATATGTAAGTGAGGAACACCCGGAATATTCCCAGGAAGAAATACAACAGGAACTGCAGCCGATATTGCAGAAAATGCAGCAGGAAAAGAAAGCAAAACAGGATCAGTTTTTCTATTTTATGGTTATTATGTGCATACTCACGGATATATGGGTACTGTATCTTACATTCGACATTACATCAGGCGTCAAAAGATCTGCGCTGTTTGCCGAAAAAATGGGACAGGGCGATTTTACGCAGCGTGTGGATGAAAAATACCTGAAACGTGAAGATGAGATCGGTATTCTTGCACGCAGCATCCGTGACATTCATCACAATATGAGACATCTGATCGGCTATGTACAGCGCGAAGCGGATACATTGGATGAAACGGTTGGAACAGCAGAGGCGGCACTGGCAAAACTTGCGGACGAGATTGACAGTGTATCTGGTATCACGCAGGAACTTGCAGCCGGAAATCAGGAGACCGCAGCAGCTGCACAGGAAGTGAATACGATGTCCGGAGAGATTGAGGAAGCTGCAAAAGGAATTGCAGAGCATGCACAGGAGGGAAACGGAAAAGTTGACGAGATCCATACCAGAGCGGCTGATACGAAACAAAAGATCAGTGCAAGCCGTGCAAATATCAGGAAAGTGCATGGGGAAATCAATGACAGCTTATCGGAAGCACTTGAAAATGCAAAAGTCGTGGAGCAGATCGGTGTTCTTGCGGAGTCCATCATGGGAATCACTTCTCAGACAAATCTGCTGGCTTTGAATGCATCAATTGAAGCCGCAAGAGCCGGAGAGGCGGGAAAAGGATTTGCAGTTGTTGCAGATGAGATCCGTAATCTTGCGGAGCAGTCGGCGAGCACGGTCGGGAATATTCAGGAAGTGACAGAGCGTGTCCAGACAGCAGTTGCAAGACTGACCACAGATGCAAAACGTCTGTTAGAGTTTGTGGGAGGAGACGTCACGGAGAGTTTTGATGATTTTGAAAAAATGGCAGATGATTATAATGAAGATGCAAACTATGTTGAAGAACTTGTAACGGATTTCAGCGCGGCATCCGAACAGCTTTTAGCTTCGGTCAGCGGAGTGGTTGCAAACATTCAGGAGGTAACGAAAGCTGCAAATGATGGTGCGGCAAGTACCGGAAGCATTGCAGAGCGTGTTACCAATGTTGACAGACAGGCAGAAGATATGCGTGAACTGATGAAACAGACGCAGGAGGCATCTTTGATGTTGAGGAAGGACACAAAGAAATTTACGGTTGCATAGACAGGATCAATCTATTGTAAAAAATATTTTGGATAAAGTAAAAATTAGGACTGCACCACCATTTACTAATTTTAAAAGTTCAAGTAAAATATAAGTAAAAAAAGCAAAATTATGCTTTGTAAGACAGGGAGACTTATATGTTACGGGAAAAGATCAAAAATTGGAAAATGGGACTGGCTGCAGTCCTTGTTTTTGTTCTGGTTTTGGGAATGATGGGGATGTCCGGCAGTGTGAAGGCGGCAGACCAGACGGACTCTAAAATGATTGATATCATGTTTGTGCATGATACACATTCCCATCTGAACAGTTTTTCAACGGTAGTGGACGAAAAACAGGAAATGATCGGCGGGTTCGCAAGGATCAAGACGCTGATCGATGAACAAAAGGAGAAAAATCCGGATACATTAGTAGTGGATGGTGGAGATTTTTCCATGGGAACGCTGGTGCAGACCGTTTTTGAGACACAGGCGGCAGAGATTCGGATGTTAGGGGCACTGGGCTGCGAGGCGACAACACTTGGCAACCATGAATTTGATTATCGTTCAAAGGGACTTGCTAAGATGCTTGAAACCGCGGCGGAAAGCGGAGATACCGTGCCGGAGCTTCTTGTCTGTAATATCAACTGGGATGCCATGGAACAGCAGGGACTCTCAGAAGGACAGCAGCAGATCCGTGATGCATTTACGGAATACGGTACGAAAGATTATGTGATGGTGCAAAAGGGCGATGTCCGGGTGGCGCTGCTTGGCGTATTCGGAAAAGATGCACTGGCATGTGCACCGACCTGTGAACTGCAGTTTACGGATCCGGTGGAAGCAGTAAAAAAGACTGTAGCTGAAATTAAGAAAAACGAAGATGCGGATATTATCATCTGTCTTTCCCATAGTGGAACTTCAGAAGATGAGTCAAAGTCAGAGGATGAAATTCTTGCAAAAAAAGTGCCGGATCTGGATGTGATCATCAGTGGACATACGCATACAAAACTGGAGGAGCCGATTGTACATGGGGATACCTATATCGTTTCCGCAGGGGAATATGGCAAGTACTTAGGTTCCTTATCGCTGGAACAAAAGGATGATGGGCGATGGAGCATGAAAGAATATCAACTTACTCCAATCGAGACAGATATTGCGGAAGATGCTGCAACACAGGAAGAAATCAATTCTTTTATGGCGACGGTGGATACCGATTATCTGGCACAGTTTGGGTTTACGAGAGAACAGGTACTTGCGGAAAATGATGTAGCATTTGACAGCCTGGAGGATCTCTACAACATCCATACCGAGCATAATCTGGGGGATCTCATCGCAGATGCCTATGCTTATGCGGTCACAAACAGTACGGATTATAATGGCACTCCCGTGGATGTGGCGATCGCGCCGAGTGGAACGATCCGTGATACCTATACAAAAGGAAACATTACGGTGGAGGATGTGTTTAATTCGTTTTCACTTGGAATCGGTGCGGACGGTGTGCCGGGGTATCCGCTGATCGAAGCATATCTGACAGGAAAAGAGTTAAAAACTGTGGCAGAAATCGACGCATCCGTGTCTGATCTGATGACATCTGCACGTTTGTATATGTACGGTTTGCAGTTTACTTACAACCCGCATCGTATGATCTTAAACCGTGTTACCGATGTGTATCTGCTGGATGCAGATGGCAATCGCAGGGAGTTAGAAGATGATAAAATGTATCGCGTGGTGGCAGATCTTTACAGTGGGCAGATGCTGTCTGCGGTGACGAAAACATCGTATGGACTGTTGTCTGTTGTGCCGAAAAAGGCAGATGGAACACCGATTGAAAATTTTGAAGATGTGATTTTGACAGATAATGGCGGGGAATTAAAGGCATGGACGGCGATCGCACATTATATGGAGTCGTTCCCGGATGAAAATGGAGATGGAATTGCGGATATTCCACAATATTATGCCGGATTGCATGAAAGAAAAGTGGTAGATGATTCGTCTGATCTCATAAAATTAATAAAAAATCCGAATAAATATGCCGTCATGATCGCAGGAATCGTATTGATCGCTATTTTACTGGTTGTTTTGCTGATACGGTTAGTGTTAAAATTAGTAAAATATCGAACAGGAAAAAGTTTATAGGTTATTGAAAGGCATGGTTATTAACATGAGTGCGCAGGACAGAACAGAAGAAATTTTAAGACAGATGCATATACTGCTTGCAGGCAGTGAGTCTTATGACGGTATTGGCAGTAAAATTATCCTTGATAAAAAAAGAATGTTAGAACTGCTTGCTGAGTTAAATAAGGCTATCTATGCCATGATGGATGAGTACGAACTGACGACACAGGGGAAAGACCGTGCCAGACGCGAGGCAGCGAAGATTGGGGAAGATATCTTAAAAGATGCCAGTGGAAAAGCAGAGGATGTGTATGCTGCGTCCGTTATGTATACAAATGAGGCACTGCGGCATGTGCAGGAGATCATGCAGAGGGCGACAGATGCCATGCAGGAGATTTATAAGGATGCCAATGAAAAGCTCCAGAAAGAAAAAGATATTGTAAGGCGTGATCAGTCAGATCTGAAAGGGCATCTGCAGAATCTTGCCGATACGGATAAATATTTAAATTTGATTGAGGATCGCAACCGTGAGATTGAGAAGGAAAGAGCGAAAGAAAAGGGTGAGATGGAGCCATCCCCTTATACTGCGGTCAAACCGGAGATCAGAATCAATCAGGAGTATTTTGAAAAAGCGGGAATTGTGCCGGAAAATGAACAGGTGGAAGAAATTCCGGAAGATACCCGGGAGGAAAGTACTCCGAAAGCGGAAGTAAATGTAAATGTCAATCTGGATGCTGAGTATTTTCACTGGAAAGAAGGCGAAGAACATTCCGGTGAAAAGAAGCCGGAAAAACATTCTTTTTTTTCAAGACATCATAAAGATTAAAAGGAGAACGTGATGTTAGAAAAGCAGGAGAAAAAAGAATCTCACAAAAAATGGGAAAATCTATATGTTTTTACGGGACGGAAAAGTGACCTGACAACGATGATTTCCATTGCAGTCATAAATCCGATGATCCTGTATGTTTTTATCGGGTATGTGGCAGGCAAAAAGATCAGCCTGTCAGCGTTGTTTCTTATTATTGACGGAGTATTGTTTTTACAATGGGGACTGCTGGTAAAAAGACGCAAAAGAAAGCTGGAGATGCCAATACAGGGAGAGGCAGAACGAATGGATGCCATCAGGAAAAAAATAGATGAACTGGATAATGACTGACAAACAGAGGGAGACAGCCTTAATGGCCGTCTCCCTGTTTATATCCTGTATTGGAAATGATCTGCTGACTGTTAGAAAGCACGGTTGCAGATGGTGTGTAATTGTTATCATCAAATAAGAACTGATGTAATTGTGTGACGTTAGAGGCAAGATCACATGGAATAACAACATCACCGATCTTATCGTATTTGTGTGTTGTTTTTTCATATGGAAAACCGGTTGTATCGCCAATGTTATAACTGAAAATTTTTGCAGCAAGGGCAAGCAGATCCGTGTTAGAAAAACTTGTCTGAATATCTCCGAAAGCTGCGTTGATCAGTTTGTTGAGTGTCAGAATATTGGATTTCTGGGCTTTTTGCATCATTGCAGTTAAAACGGTACGCTGACGTTCTGTTCTGCGGTAGTCATCACCGCCACCATAACGGATTCTTGCGTAGGCACATGCCTGTACACCATCTAAGGTGTAAGTTCCACCGGAAGCCGGTGGGGTGGAATTGTGGCCGGTCAGCTCATTTAACTCTCTCATATAACCGGTCATCAGGCTTGCCTCATCGTCTGTGATCGTGATATCCACACCGCCTAAAAGGTCGACACATTCGATGATCGCATTAAAATCGACAGTTACATAATCTGTGATCGCAAGGTCAAGATTTGTATTCAGCATGGAGAGTGCCTGTTCCGGGCCGCCTTTTGCGTATGCTGCATTACATTTCTGATAAGTACCGCTGCCAGTATCTAAATAAGAATCGCGGTAGACGGATACCAGATTGATCGTATGCTGTTTTGTATCAATGTTCGCTAACATGATGACATCGCTGTTTCCCTTGGAGAGACTGCCATTGGAACGATTGTCAAGTCCGAAGAGAGCGATCGTTTTGTAATGAGCCATCGATTCTTTTGTCTCATCGGAGAGGTCATCATTGATGGAGACATCGTTCATGTCTAACTTATTTTTTTCAATTTTAGATAATTTGGTTGTGATAAAAAGGGCAATGGCGAGGAGCAGAATGATCACAAACTCCAGAATAAGGAGCATGATCTTTTTCTGCTTCCTGCTTTTGCCTGCAGTGTGCACATTTTTTTTCATAAGAATCCTCCATTCCTGCGCTGTCTTTTTAATAAAAACAACGTTTTTATTTGCATATCAAGTTTGTGCGTAAGCACAAATCTTGCGTGTGAAAAATGTATTTTTTATACTATCCTCCATTTTGTGTAAAACTCTTTGTATTTACAGGAAGGATGTGGAAAAGTCACGGACTTCCTGTCTATACCAGTGTGGGTACGAAAGATATCATAAGGCGGTTGTACTTTTGATGCAATAAAGTATTTCTTAAATTTGAGGTAAATTTCTTAAATTAAATTAAGAAATGTGGGAAATACTGCATATGCAGCAGCAATTTAAAGGAATATTAAGAAATCCGCTCTATAACAATTTAAACTTTCCTGTTAAAATAAATGTAAAATCTGGTGTAATACTTAAAGTAAGACACAAAAAGAAGCGGAGGTTCTTATGCAGACAATTTTAGTGTGTGATGATGATAAGGAAATCGTAGAGGCGATCGAGATATATTTACAGCAGGAAGGATACCATATTTTAAAGGCGTATGACGGTGAGGAAGCATTGGAAATCTTAAAAGAGAATGAGGTTCATCTTCTGATCATGGATGTGATGATGCCGCGTCTTGACGGAATCCGTGCAACTTTAAAGATACGTGAGGAAAGCAGTATCCCGATCATTATTTTATCCGCAAAAACGGAGGATGCAGATAAGATTTTAGGTCTTAATATAGGTGCAGATGATTATGTGGAGAAACCGTTTAATCCTCTCGAACTGGTAGCAAGGGTCAAATCGCAGTTAAGACGTTATACCCAGCTTGGAAATGCGGCAGAAAACAGCGCATCTGTGTATACAGTGGGAGGATTGTCGATCAATGATGACTTAAAAGAAGTTACGGTGGATGGCGAAGTTGTAAAACTCACACCGATCGAGTATAACATTCTTCTGCTTTTAGTCAAAAATCAGGGAAAGGTATTTTCTATTAACCAGATTTATGAGAGCATCTGGAATGAGGATGCGATCGGGGCAGATAATACGGTTGCAGTGCATATCCGGCATATTCGTGAAAAAATCGAGATCAACCCAAAGGAGCCGCGTTATTTAAAGGTTGTGTGGGGTGTTGGATATAAGATTGAAAAGAACTGATTCTGGGGAGATTCCGTGCGCTGGTATATAGAATAAGACCCTGCACGGAGATGGAGACTTCATATGGAAAAAAAATCATACACATATGGCAGTAAGTTAGCAGGCATGATCCTGCATCTGTTTTTTACGGTAATCCTCACGATCGCCGTATATCTTCTGGCATCGTTGATCAGTAAAAATATTCTGCAGGTAACGGATATCGGAACAGATGATTTTTTTAATTCCGGATACTATACAAAATGTATGGAGCAGAAATGCAGTGAACTGACCGATTACCTTCATCTGTTACAAAAAGGTGATAAGCGGAGTGCGGAGGACGATAAGCGTTATCTGCAGTATACAAATGAGTTTAAGCGTGAAGACACCAATTTCTGTTACTGGTATAAACAGAATGGGGTGTGGTATACCAACCAGCCGGATTCAGTGGAAGGTCAGGAGTTTGATACACAGACCGTTCTCATGGAGGCAAAGACCATGGGAGATTATCTGCTCTATGATATGGAGAAAAAGGAATTTGGCACCGATATCCGCGGCATGGAAAATTATTTTTTTGGCAGTTACAACAATCAGATGTATCTGCCGCTTGAAAATGTGGTGCTTGTGATCGGGGTGGATACGGATCTGACGGCAAAAGATGATCTGTATGATGCCGAGGTGGAATATGTAAGACTGCATCCGTGGATCAAAGTCAGTATCGTTGCGGCATTGGTCAGTCTGATGGGATGGGTGTTAAGTCTTGTATATCTGACACTTGCGACCGGACACAGGGATGGAGAAGAAGGAGTTCATCTTAATTTTATCGACCGGATAAAAACGGAGATCGTGACCGCCGTTTTTATTGCAGCAACCAGTGAACTTATTATGCTTTTGTCCCATGTAAATAATAAAACATGGAATGTATCAGGACTTCTTGTTGCATCGGGAACGGTCAGTCTGTTAATTGATGTTCTGTTTCTTATTTTTTACCTGAGTATGGTACGCCGGATGAAGGCGGAAGTGATGTGGGAAAACAGTCTTGCATGCTGGCTTGTAAGGGGAATGGATAAGTTCTTTGAGAAGAGGACGGTAACGGTACGTGTGCTTGTTGTCTTTGCAGTTCACATGATCGTCTGTTTTGTGCTTGCCATGGGAGCATTTTATTACCACCAGGTGATCTGTCTGGTGCTGCTTCTGATCTTCAGCGGAATGGAGGCATATGCGCTGCTTCGGTCTGCGGTTGAGCATTATCAGGTGTATGAGGGCGTGGAGAAAATTACAGAAGGTGTGTTAAGCAATAAGATTGACACAGAAGGGCTGCATGGAGAAGATAAAAAACTTGCAGAGGCGATCAACAATATCGGCAGCGGTCTTTTACATGCGGTGGATGACAGTACGAAAAACGAGCGTATGAAAGCAGATCTGATCACGAATGTTTCACATGATATTAAAACACCGTTAACCTCCATTATTAATTATGTTAACCTGATTAAACTTGAACAGATTGATAATGAGCGAGTGAATGGCTATATCAGGATCTTAGATGCCAAGTCACAGCGATTAAAGCAGCTTACCGAAGATCTGGTCGAGACATCACGTATTACGTCCGGAAATGTCAAACTGGATATGCAAAAGATAGATCTGGTGGAACTCATTTATCAGACCGCAGGTGAATTTAACGAAAAATTTGAGGCAAAAGAGCTGACGATCGTTACAAAACTTCCGAAAACGGAAGTAATGATCCGTGCGGACGGCAGACAGCTGTACCGTGTGATCGAAAACCTTTATAATAATGTTGCAAAATATGCATTGGAAAAAACCAGAGTTTATGTGGATGTGCATGTGCTTGAGGAAAAAGTGACATTTTCCATTAAAAATGTATCGGAGCGTTCACTTGCACTGGAAAACAGCAATGCGGGAGATCTGACAGAGCGTTTTATCCGTGGGGATGCTTCAAGGACAACGGAAGGAAGCGGACTTGGACTTTCCATTGCAAAAAGCCTGACACAGCTTATGGGAGGAATTTTTTTTATCGGCGTGGACGGGGATCTGTTCAAGGCATCGATCACGTTCCCGCTTTACAGAGAAACACAACAGGAAAATGATATAGATGAATAAGATAGCTGCCGCCAGACAGCAATCTGTACTTTCAAATGCTTTCGGTTTAACGTGTAAAAGTACTTGATTTTTATTCATGCTGTCTATATAATTCAAGATAATAGAAAAATGGGCAAAAGAATGGAGGAAACCATGAAATTATACGATAGAGGTGTATATCTCGTAAATGGAAATGAACTGGTGCAGGATGGTGCAAATGCCATTGAAGAGGTCAGAAAAAAGACCGGTGCAGCAGTGACAAAAGAACAGGCAGCAGAAAATACGATTGCTTATGGCATCTTAAAAAATCATAATACATCCGGCAATATGGACAAACTTCAGATCAAGTTTGACAAACTGACATCCCATGATATCACATTTGTCGGAATTATCCAGACAGCAAGGGCATCAGGATTAGAGAAGTTCCCAATCCCATATGTACTGACTAACTGTCATAACAGTCTCTGTGCAGTCGGAGGAACGATCAACGAAGATGACCACATGTTTGGTTTAACCTGTGCAAAGAAATACGGCGGAGTTTATGTACCACCTCATCAGGCAGTTATCCATCAGTTTGCACGAGAGATGCTCGCTGCGGGGGGGGCTATGATCCTTGGTTCTGACTCCCACACACGTTATGGTGCACTCGGTACCATGGCAGTCGGGGAAGGTGGACCGGAGCTTGTAAAACAGCTTTTAAATAAGACTTATGATATCGACATGCCGGGTGTGATCGGTGTTTATCTGACAGGAACACCGGCAAAAGGTGTCGGACCGCAGGATATTGCACTTGCCATTATCGGAGAAGTGTTTGACAAGGGGTATGTAAAGAATAAAGTCATGGAGTTCGTCGGACCTGGTGTTGCAAACTTAAGCGTCGATTTCAGAATCGGTGTGGATGTTATGACCACAGAGACAACCTGTCTTTCCTCCATCTGGCAGACAGATGACAAAGTAAAAGAATTTTATGCGATCCACGGCAGACCACAGGATTACAAAGAGTTAAATCCGGGCAGCGTGGCATATTATGACGGAATGATCGAGATCGATCTTTCAAAGATCAAACCAATGATCGCAATGCCGTTCCATCCAAGCAACACTTACACGATCGAAGAGTTAAATGCCAACCTGATGGATATCTTAGATGACTGTGAGAAACGTGCAGAGGTAAGTTTTGATGGTGCGGTCAAACTTGACTTAAAGAGCAAAGTAAGAGATGGAAAACTGTATGTAGACCAGGGTATCATAGCAGGCTGCGCAGGCGGTGGATTTGAAAATATCTGTGATGCCGCAGACATCTTAAAAGGCGCAAGCATCGGACCGGATGAGTTTACTTTAAGTGTATACCCGGCAAGTACACCGATCTACATGGAATTAGTAAAGAATGGTGCAGTTGCATCCCTGATGGAGACAGGTGCGATCGTTAAGACTGCATTCTGCGGACCGTGTTTTGGTGCTGGTGATACACCGGCAAACAATGCATTTTCCATCCGCCACTCTACCAGAAACTTCCCGAACCGTGAAGGTTCCAAGGTACAGAAAGGACAGGTTGCTTCCGTCGCACTGATGGATGCACGTTCTATTGCAGCAACAGCCGCAAATAAAGGATTTTTGACAGCTGCAACAGACGTTGATGTGAACTTCACCAAACCGAAGTATTTCTTTGATAAAAATATTTATGCAAACCGTGTCTTTGACAGCAAGGGTGTAGCCGATCCTTCCGTTGAGATCCAGTTTGGACCAAACATCAAAGACTGGCCGGCAATGAGTGCATTACCGGAAAATATAGTATTAAAGGTTGTATCCGAGATCCACGATCCGGTAACGACTACCGATGAGCTGATCCCATCCGGAGAGACATCTTCCTTCCGTTCTAACCCGCTTGGACTTGCAGAGTTTGCACTTTCCAGAAAAGATCCACAGTATGTTGGCCGTGCAAAAGAGATCCAGAAAGCGCAGAAAGCGTTAGAAGCCGGAAACTGTCCGTTAGAGGCAGTAGAAGAGTTAAAACCGGTTATGGATGTCATCGATAAAGTGTTCCCGGAAACAAAATTTGAGGATAACCATTCCAATGGTGAGATCGGTTTTGGAAGTACGATCTTTGCAGTAAAACCGGGCGATGGTTCTGCACGTGAGCAGGCTGCTTCCTGCCAGAAAGTACTTGGCGGCTGGGCAAACATTGCAAATGAGTATGCAACGAAACGTTACCGCTCGAACCTGATCAACTGGGGTATGCTTCCATTCATTATTCCGGAAGGCGGGCTGCCGTTTAAGAATCTTGATTATTTATATATTCCAAATATCCGTAAGGCGGTTGAGGACAAGCAGTCTGAGATTACGGCATATGTGATCAAAGATGGAAAAGCAGAAGAATTTAAACTTGGACTTGGTGCGATGACCGATGATGAGAGAGAAATCATCTTAAAGGGTTGTCTGATCAATTATTACAGAGGGTAAAACCGCAGACTGATATTTTGGGGCATCGGCGCATGAGCACCGGTGTCCCTTTTTGCAAAATCCGGTAATTAATAAAAATTTCAGCAAAATCTGATTGCGTTACCTGTCTGCGAAGGTTATAATGAAAATATTAGATAAGACGGAGGATGGCAATTTGGACGAACAGGAGAAGATAAAAAAAACATCTCAGGAAACAGAATGGGAATTAAAACCACAGTATGTCATCATCGCACTGGTCGTATTTGTGACTTTCTGCTGTTGCATACTGTTTTTCTTTATGATCTACCGTTACAATGGATTCACAGACTTCTGGAAGAAGCTGTCTTTGATCTTACAGCCGATCATTATCGGTGTAGTGATCGCATATCTGTTAAATCCAATCATGAAATTTTTAGAGGGACACCTGTTTAAGTTTTTAGAGCCGCGGATGAAAAGCAAACGTAAAGCGAAAAAGACGTCACGGGGAATTGCAATTACCGGATCGCTGGTATTTTTAGTGGGAATCTGTGTGCTTTTGGTGGCGGCGATTGTTCCATCTATTTCTGAGAGTATCCAGAGCATGATCACATCGTTTCCACAGGAAGCAAAGGATCTGACGAAATGGGTAGACGAGGTGACAAACGGTGATACGGAATTTGCGTCCATGATACAGCAGGGCGTGGACAAAATAACGGATACGGTTGAGACCTTTTTTGAAGATGATATTTTTTCAAAGGTACAGACCTATCTTACATCGATCACAAGCGGTGTCATCTATGGAGTCAAGTTTGTTTTAAATGTGATCATCGGTCTGATCATTTCAGTTTATGTGATGGCGGACCAGGAACATTTTGCCGGACAGGCAAAAAAGATCGTATATGCACTGTTTAAACCGGTGCGTGCTAATGTCATTGTTGATACTGTCCGTAAGAGTAATGAGATTTTCAGCGGCTTTATCAGTGGTAAAATATTAGATTCGGCGATCATTGGTGTGCTCGCCTATATCGTGCTTGCAATCATGAAGATGCCGGATACGGTGTTAGTCGCCGTGATCATCGGTGTCACCAATGTTATACCGTTTTTCGGTCCGTTTATCGGTGCGGTGCCGTCCTTTATCATTATTGTGCTGCAGAATCCGATACAGGGATTATATTTCCTGATCTTTATCGTTGTTTTACAGCAGATCGACGGAAATATCATTGGACCGAAGATCCTTGGAAGTTCTACCGGATTATCGGCATTCTGGGTTGTGTTTGCAATTCTGGTATTTGGCGGATTATGGGGATTCCCGGGAATGTTGCTCGGAGTGCCGCTTATGGCAGTAATTTATTATATTGCACAGAAAACAGTGTCTTATTTATTGAAAAAACGCGGACTTACAGCAGATACATCGGCATATGTATATCTGACAGAAGTTGACAGGGAGAGCAACCAGCCGGTTTATGATAAGAATCCGACCAAAAAAGAGCTGAAAAAGCATCGCGAAAAGCATATAGAAGAGAGTAAAAAAGAAGAAAAAGATCAATGACAGAAAAGAGGGGGAGCAGACTGCAAACCCCCTTTTTTTGCGTGTATCATAGCATTTTTTCTTAGATTAATTTTTGACATCTATATGTGCGTATGATAAACTAAGAACAAAAGAAGCAGCAAAAGAATAGCGCGTTCAAAGGTGGCATAATTTTGGATAAATATGAATATAAATTAAAACTGGATCAGATGAAATCACTGACTGCCGAACATAATTATGAAAAGGCAGCAGAGATAGCTGATACGATCAACTGGAATAAAATAAAAAATGTAAATGCACTTGTAAAAGTTGGAGAAATTTATGAGAATACCGGTCGTCTGGAGGACAGTCGTGAAGTTTTGCTCATGGCATATGACAGATCACCGATTGGAAGGATGATCATTTTCCGTCTGGCAAAGGTTGCAATCAAAATGAAAAATTTTGATGAGGCGAAGGATTATTATCAGGAGTTTGTGGAGATCGCGCCGCATGATAATTTAAAATATGTGCTGAAATATGAGATCTGCAAAGCGCAGGGTGCAAATATAGAGACTCTGATCGGAATTTTAGAGGAGTTAAAAGAACAGGAATATACCGAAGAATGGGCATTTGAACTTGCATGTCTGTACCATAAAGCGGGTATGGCAGATAAGTGTGTGGAGGCATGTGATGAGCTGGTTCTGTGGTTTGGAGAAGGTCCATATGTGGAGCGTGCCTTAGAACTGAAGATGATCTATCAGCCATTAAATAAACAGCAGGAAGAAAAGTACCGGAGATTCTGTCAGAAACGTGAAGGCGTTGTTGAGGTCAGACCGGAGGAGGAACTTGATTCGGGGGAGATCGTTAATGAAACCGTGCAGATACCGGATGTGAAACTTTCACCGGAGCGGTTTAATACACAGAATCTGCAGGAAGAATTACAAAAAAGCATGCAGCAGATCATGCAGGCAACGGAAAAAGAAACCGTCACGGACAGTATGGATAATATCAAAAAACTCGTGGAGGAGATCCCTTATCTGCAGCTTCCGAAAGAAGAATATGATCAGTCCGGGGAAGATGAAAATAATCTGGCACATATAGAGTCGGATCACGAGATCGATGATTCATTAAAGATAAATTTTAAAGAGCTGCTTGCGGAAGAACATGACGGACAGCTTGGAATGTATATGCCGGAAAAAACGGCATTAGAGCATCAGATTACCGGTCAGATGAGTATTGAAGAAGTTCTTGCCGAGTGGGAAAAAACAAAATATGCTGCCGAAGTTGCATTAGAAGATGCAAAGCAGCGCAGACTTGAATCGGCAAAGGCACGCGCCCTGCAGGAAGCTGAAGAAATTATGGGACGCCTTGCTGATATTATTCCAAAACTTGATGCAGGCATTGCTCCGAAAGATATACTGCAGGATCAGTATATAGAAGGCAAGCCGCTGGAAAATGACAGGGCAGCAGCTATGGTTGCAAATATGAATCAGATCTTGCAGGAAGAGATCGAACGGATCTCGACTGAGACGGCAAACATTGATAAACAGCTTGCAAAGGCAGCCGGATCGGCAGCGACTGAAACCGCATCGCAGATAGCCGGATCGGTGGCGACGGAAACTGCACCGCAGATAGCCGGATCGGTGGCGGAAACCGCACTGCAGGCAGCTGCATCAGAGGAAGAAACGTCCGGGCAGGAAGAACCATCAGAACTGGAAGTGAATGAGGATGAGATCGCAGAAGAAGTATCAGAGATGATGCAGACCCCGGAGAATATGGAAATTCCTGAGGAGGATCAGCTACAGGAATCCTGGACAGAAGAGGAAAAGGAAGATTTTTCTCAAGCAGATCAGGAAGATGAAATGCCGGAGGTAAGGGCACAAGAGCAGTCGGCAGATGATTATGATGTAATTACTGCCGATACGATCGACCTTGGAAAAGTGGTAACGGATCAGACATTAGCAGAGACAGTAGAACATACTGTTGACGCGGAAAGTGTTCTTCCACAGATCAGTGAGCCTGAAGATGAGGAAGATTTTGAGGCGGTTACATCTTTGAGTGAAGAACTGCGAGGGATATTTACTTATTTTGTTTCGATAAAAGGAATGGAAGAGCAGATATGTCAGGCACTTACAGGTGCGGCAAGACATCTGAAAACAGGGAAGGATGCCTCCACCGGAAACATGGTGATCCAGGGTGGAAGCGGAAGTGGAAAAACAGTTCTTGCAACGGCTATGGTAAAAGCCTTACAGAAGGAAACCGGAAGGCCGAAGGGCAAGGTTGGAAAGATCGAAGCATCTGCATTAAATAAAAAGGATGTTGCATCGTTACTAAAGAAGATTTCCGGTGGGTGTCTGATCATTGAGAAAGCAGGCGATATTTCCAAAGAAACAGCAGTCCGGCTGTCACTTCTTCTTAAAAGTGATACAAGCGGATTATTTGTCATTATGGAAGATACACATCGTGGAATTGAGAAAGCACTTGGCAGGGACGAGGGATTTGCTTCCCGTTTCTCTGAGAAAATCAATATTCCGATATTTACCAGTGATGAGCTTGTCTCATTTGCAAAAGCATATGCAAATGAACTTGGATATACAATAGACGAGATGGGTATTCTGGCACTTTACAACAGTATCAGCAATATTCAGAAATATGACAGGGCAACAACACTCACAGAGGTAAAGGAAATCGTGGATGATGCGATCAGTAAATCTGAAAAGGGCGGTTTACGAAAAGCATTTAGTATCATCACATCCAGAAGATATGATGATGAAGATTATGTGATTCTTCGCGAAAAAGATTTTGGAATCTAAAATATACAGGCTATAATCATGACATAAAAATAAAGGGGTGTAAGGGTATGGCTAATTTTTCAGAGTTGGATCGCTATTTATTTGGACAGGCGACGCATTATGAGATTTACCGCAAACTGGGGGCACATTTTACGGATCAGTATGGAATCCGTGGTGTATGTTTTGATGTATGGGCTCCGAATGCCGCGAGAATCTGGGTAATCGGTTCTTTTAACGGATGGGATGAAACGGCAGATGAAATGACAAGGCTTGAGCCGGATACGATGGGAATATTTGAATTGTTTATTCCTGGTATAGAGGAAGGGGCTCTGTATAAGTATCTGATCGAGACGAAAGATGGAAAGCGGCTTTATAAAGCAGATCCATATGCAAATTATGCGGAACTTCGTCCGGGAACAGCATCTGCAGTCGCAGATATAGATCATTTTAAATGGACTGATGAAAAATGGATGGAAGAGCGTGCTAAGACCAAAGATGTCTATGCAAAACCTATGGCAATCTATGAGGTGCATCCGGGTTCCTGGAAACGCCATCCGGGCAGAGAGGATGACGGATTTTACAGTTACAGGGATCTTGTGAAGTATCTGATCCCATATGTAAAAGAAATGGGATACACACATATTGAGCTGATGGGTATTTCGGAATATCCATTTGATGGTTCCTGGGGATATCAGGTGACGGGTTATTATGCGCCGACTTCCCGTTATGGAACACCGCAGGATTTTGCGTATTTTATCAATGAATGTCACAAACATAAGATCAGCGTGATCTTAGACTGGGTGCCGGCACATTTTCCGAAAGATGCACATGGACTGACTGAGTTTGATGGGACATGTCTATATGAATACGCAGATCCGAGAAAAGGAGAACATCCGGACTGGGGTACAAAGATATTTGATTATGGCAAGAATGAGGTCAAGAATTTCCTGATCGGCAGTGCATTAATGTGGATCGAGCATTATCATATTGACGGACTGCGTGTGGATGCGGTGGCATCCATGTTATATCTGGATTATGGAAAGCAGCCGGGACAGTGGGTTCCGAATAAGTATGGCGATAATAAGAATCTTGAGGCAGTGGAGTTTTTTAAGCATGTCAATACGCTGATCCTTGGAAGAAATCCGGGGGCAGTCATGATCGCAGAGGAATCTACAGCATGGCCGAAGGTGACTGGCCGTGTGGAAGACGATGGACTTAATTTCAGCTATAAATGGAATATGGGATGGATGCATGATTTTCTGGATTATATGAAACTTGATCCATATTTCCGTAAGGACAATCATCACAAGCTGACCTTTGCCATGAGCTATAATGAGAGCGAGAAGTATATCCTTGTGCTTTCCCATGACGAGGTGGTACATCTGAAATGTTCCATGATCAATAAGATGCCTGGCGAGATGGAAGATAAATTTAAAAATCTGATGGTCGGTTATGCATTTATGATGGGACATCCAGGCAAAAAACTTCTTTTTATGGGACAGGAATTTGCGCAGCTTCAGGAATGGAGTGAGGCAAGAGAATTAGACTGGTATCTGCTGGAAAATCCGGATCATCAACATATGCAGAACTGGGTAAAGAAATTATTACATATTTATCAGAAAAACCCGGCACTTTACGAGCTTGACAGCAGTTGGGGCGGATTTGAATGGATCAATGCCAACGACGCTGACCGCAGTATTTTCAGTTTTATCAGAAAGAGTAAAGATGGAAAGAATAATCTGCTCTTTGTATGTAATTTTACACCGGTGGAACGCAAGGACTACCGTGTCGGCGTACCAAAACGAAAGACTTATAAACTGATCTTAAACAGTGAAGATGCGGAATTTGGTGGAAATGGTAAAGAATGTCCGGTAAGTTATAAAGCTGTTCGGCAGGAATGTGACGGAAGACCTTATTCGTTCGCATATCCGCTTCCGGGTTTTGGTGTAGCGGTATTCCGTTATTGAGATTCTGTAAAAAAGCAGGACAGAAGCTGGAATTATATCGAAAAACTTAATAAATACGCTGATGTATCCGATATATACATCAGCTATGGATGGCGCAGATATTTCAGGGAAATGAAAGTATGCGCCATTCTTTTGTCCTGATATCAGAGACTATGGGACAAATGTTTTGAAAAAACGGATACAGATGAATGAAGGAATTTACATCAGCCGGTGCAAAATGACAGAGATAACAAGGAGAGTCGGATCATGAGAATAGATAACCAACAGCAACAGAATAAGGGAGTAATGGATCTGATGCCGCAGACAGGAGCGGTGGAAGAAAAAAACGGGATACAGTTGTTTGCGGATGCGGTAAAGACGGAGAGCAGTAAAAAAGCGACAGGAACCACGTCTTTTCAGGCAAAAGAGGTTACTTATCTGAATCCGGCAAAAGAAGAGAAAAAGACGATCATAGATGAGATCGAGCAGTCAGGCTCTATGGATGCAGGGGAGAGAAAAGCTCAGATGGCTGTGCTTGCGGAGACTACTTCACCGGAAGACTATAAAAAAATGCAGGAGGAAGGTTTTTCACTGGATGATACCACAAGCAATAAGATCGTGACCGTGACGGATAAGATCAAAGCACAGCTTGCAAAAGCAGGGGTGGATATTTCTGCATTCGGAGATGATCTTGATTTTGAACAGCTTGCGCAGATCACGGGAAGCCCGGAACTTGCAGCGCAGATTGCAGACAGTCTGCGGGAGGCAGATCTGCCGCTTACAGATGATAATTTTAAACAGATCGCAGAGACAGTAGATATGGCAGACTCTTTATCGCCCTTGGATGATGGAGCCGTAAAATATCTGATTGATAACCAGTTAGAACCTACTGTGCAGAATATTTATTTTGCCAGACATTCTGCCAGCGCAGGCTATATGCCGGCAGAACAGCAGGATATTTCTTCTTTCCTTCCACAGGTGAAGAATGTGATCGCATCAGCAGGGCTGGAAGTAAATGATGATACAATCGCAACCAGTAAGTGGATGTTAGAAAACGATATACCGTTGACGAAAGAAAATCTTACCTATGCGCAGGCACTGCGTCAGACAGAACTTACTACAAGCGCAGAAAATGTTGCTGCACTTGCAGCGGAGGCGGTCAGTGAAGGAAAAAGCGCACAGGATGCGGTGATACTTTCCGGTTACACATGGATGGAGCAGGCACAAAATGCTGTGGATACTGTAGAAAATGCAACGGATGAAGACCTTGTTTATATTGTGGAAAAAGGACTTCCTCTCACATTAGACAGCTTAAGGGAAGCTGCGGCAAACAGGGTATCAGGAAGCACAGTACAGGATGCGGACGGAAATTATACACAAAAAGGGCAGCAGCTTCTGACTGCACGCAGGCAGTTAGAGGAGATCCGTCTTGCCATGACTGCCAAAGCAAATTACCGTTTGTTAAAACAGGGTATTTCCATTGACACAGAGCCGCTGGTAAAACTGGTGGAGCAGTTAAAGGATCAGGAAAATGAATATTACAGAAATCTGTTAATGTCTGAGGGTGTGGATGCGACTAAGGAGCAGGTAGAACTCTTTGGAGAGGTTGATAAAAAAGTTACCGACATGCGTTATGTCCCGGCATATGTGCTCGGAATGAAAGATGCTGACGTGTCGACGATCAATGGTGTCCATGAGGCAGGAACGGAACTGAAAACTTCCTTTGAAAAAGCAAGCCGGCAGTATGAGACACTGATGACAGCACCGAGAGCTGATCTGGGGGATTCCATCCAGAAGGCATTTCGCAATGTGGATGATATTTTAAATGATCTTGGCATGGAACTGACGGATGAGAACCGTCGCGCAGTGCGTATCCTTGGATATAATAGTATCGATATTACGCAGGATTCTGTGCTTACGATGAAAGCGGCAGATGAAGAAGTGCAGCGTGTCTTTAAAAACATGACACCGGCAGTTGTTACACAGATGATAAAACGTGGAATAAATCCACTGGAAATGGATTTTACATCGCTGAATCAGGAGGCAGAGAGTATCAAAAGCGAGGAGCTTGGCGGGGAAGATTACCGTAAATTTAGTGAATATCTCTGGAAAATGGAACAGAATCATAAGATCAGCGAGGAAGAACGCAGTTCTTATATAGGAATCTATCGTCTGATCAGACAGGTGGAAAATACGGACGGTGCAGCGATCGGTGCATTGATACAGCAGGGAGCACCGATTACCATGAAAAATCTCCTGACAGCTGTGCGTTCCGAAAAACGCAGCAGTAAGATGGATTATTCCGTAGATTACAATTTCGAGGGTGTATCCGGTACATCGAAAGGCAGCTCTATTACGGATCAGATTGAGGCAGCATATCAGAATAATTGTTTAAAAGATGCATCCGAATTACTGACGCCGGAGCGTGCAAAAGTTCTATTTGAGCAGGATATGGAATGGGAGAATATGACACCGGAGGAATTGAAGGCAGTACTGACACAGGCAGGTGAACAGGCGGATGAGAGCAGTATCGATGCGGATTACGCAAAAGAGCAGCTTGCACAGTTAGAACAGGCAGCAAATGCAGATGAGAGCATTTATCGTATTCTGGATAAATATGATATCCCAAATACCGTGTCGAATGTATTGGCAATGGAATCTATGCTGAACCAGCGAAACCAGATGTTCCGGAAGATTTTTGGAAGCAGTACGGCAGACCACAATGGGGATGATCAGGTAGATGCAGAGGACTTAGAGGCAATTAAACAGGAGTTGTTGGAAGAATTTGGAGAGGCTGTTTCGGAACCGGCAGATATGGCGGTTGCGCAGGAAAAGCTAGGAGAGCTTGCGGAAAATGTGATGAAAACAATGATAAACAGCGATCATGTGACAAGCCTTGATGTACGGGATATGAAAATGCTTTCTGCACAGCTTTCTGTAAACAGTATCCTTGCAAAAGAAGAACAGTATGCTGTTCCGGTGATGGTCAATGATGAACTCATGAATGTTTCTGTTAAGATCGTGCGCGGCGTGGACAAAAAAGGTATTGTCGATATCATGATGGAAAGTGAACTGTGCGGAAAAATTGCGGCGACATTCCAGGCAAAAGAAGATGGCATACATGGACTGATCGCCACAGATTCAGAGGAGACAGCAGAACTTTTTAAGGGACAGACACAGGATCTTTCGGATTTGCTTGGGGGAGAAAATGATGATGTCACAGAGTTACATTGTGCGCATATTCCGGATCTTGATCTGAATCATTTTTCCATGGGGGCATTTGGAGTCGATGCAAAGGAGGAAACGCAGCTTTCTGATTCTCAGAAAGCTGAGAACCGTGATACTTATCGTGTGCAGACTTCACGTTTGTATGGAATTGCGGAACATTTTATCAAAGCGGTAAAAGGAACACTCACAAAAGAAGTTTAGAGATAGATGCAGGATCGATGCTATTATTTTGAACTATGTTGATTCCGACAGATAATTCTGTATACCGTTATATATGGCATCGACAAGCTGATTTTGATAATCATCTGTCAAAAGAAGATCCGCTTCTGTCGGATTGCTTAGGAACCCACACTCTACGATAACAGTAGGTGTGGGTGTTTTTTTGAGCAGATAATAACTTTCATTTGCCTTTGCAACGCGGTGATTATCGGGATCAACATTTGAAATCAGACTGTCCTGAATCATATCGGCAAGTTTTTTTCCGTCCTGTGACTGACCAAAATAAAATACCTGTGCACCGCAGACTTCCGGAGAGGGGTAGCTGTTCTGATGCAGGCTGACGGTAAAAATGGGTGAGGCATCTGAAATGATCTTACAGCGGGTTTGCATATCTTCCGCTTTTTTGTTTGTACTTCCCTCAGAATAAAGACCGGTGTCAGAGTCACGTGTTAAAATGATCCGGATGGAATCCTGACTGAATTTATCGCGCAGTTTCAGTGCCAGTGCAAGGTTGATATCTTTTTCCAATGCATCATTAATGCCGACTTTGCCGGGATCGATACCTCCGTGTCCGGCATCGATCACGATCGATAAACCATCGGAAGATGATTCATTTTGCCCGTTTCCGGCAAGTTCTGTATCAGAAACGGAATCTGTGCCTGGCGTATCGGGTAGTTCTCCTGTGTCCGCGTGACTGTTTTGTACCAGTATGGCACTTTGGCTTCCAAGAAAAAAAGCAGCAATCACCAGACAGACAGCCATTATAAGTTCTATCTTTTTTTTCATAAAAAATCCCGGAGTATCGTTTTTATAAAATATTCACGATCTCCAGGGTTTATGTCATGATCTCATGTATGTATTTAGTTTATGCATTTAGATCATATAGTTCATGCATGTATTTAGTTAATATATTTTATAACAGTGTCCCATGTAGAAGGCAGCTCTAAACCAAGTTTCCAGAAAGAACCACCGGCAAGCTGGTTTTCCTGAAGAACTTTTAACTTCTCTTCCAGGGAAGCAGCATCCTCCACCCATATTTTGTAAGTGACCCCATTGTTTTCATACTGAACATAATATTGACCATCTGCATCTGACCATACCGGCTCGGCTGCATTGGCACTGATCAGTTTTTGGATCTCTGACATACCGGTTGCATAGGAGTCTAATGTAAAGAGCTGATAACTGTCAGCATCTGTAGTGTCGTCAGCATCTGTAGTGTCGTCAGCAGGTGTCTCAGACCATACACGGGCATAAAACGGCATACCTAAGATCAACTGATCTGCAGGAACTTCTTTTAAGGTATTGGCAACCCCTTCTTTTACAAAATTGATGGAAGCTACAGATCCTGCTTCTTCAGAACCGGAATAGTGCTCATCGTATGCCATGACAACAACATAATCTGCAAAAACCGCCTGCTCTGCACGGTTATAGAACGCAGTATAGCTGGTAGGAACATAATCATCCACGGAAAGGACGATTCCGTTGTTTGCACATTTCAATGAGAGTTCACGGATAAACTGAATGTAAGAGTCGCCGACTTCGGAACTTAATGCCTCGAAATCGACGTTGATACCGTCAAAGTTATACTGAATGGCTGCGGAGATCAGGTTATTAATCAGATTTTCGCGTTTGGAAGTATAAGTTAAAACGGATGTGGTATCGACATCTTTGTTTTCCAGATTGCTTACAAGTGCCCACACTTCAATACCATTCTGGTGGCAGTAATTTACATAGTCGGAGCTTGCAAGAGAAGCAATATTTCCGTTATTGTCATTCAGATAGAACCAGGTAGGGGAGATAACATTGATCCCTTTGGTATTCTGGAGCACAGATGCAATGGTTGTATTGGCATCCGCATTTGTGATCTGATGCCAAGCCATGTTGATCTTAAAATCCTTTTTAATATGTGTAAATTCTTCTGAAACGTAATCGCTGGTCAGTGTTTTGGCAGATGTGGTGCCAAGTGCTTTTGATTTGACGTATCCAATGATGCCATCTGCGGTGGATATTTTTGTCCAGGTATCACCTGTCTCTAAGACAGTAACTTCCGTATTTTTATCGATATCTGCAAGGATCGGACTCTTAATGCCGCCTTTTTGCCGGACCTGCGTTTTTTGCTTAGCCGGTGCAGTTGTGTAATCGCCCCAGGCGGTTGTAAGAATTACACGGTTTGGAGACTCAAGTACTTCATATGAGAAATCAGAGTACAGTTTTAAAAAGTCAATTGCAATATATGCAGTCTGTGCATCTGCCTTGACAACTGCATGATCTAAGGAATGGGAATCCTTTGTTACATAGTAACTGGTGCTGTCTGCATCTGCAGAAATGAGATCTGTCGCAGTTGTATAAAGAAGTTTATTTTCGTTGTGATCCCAGTAAAAACGGTCATTAAGATTAGAACGTACTGTTTCATAATCAAGATAGACAGTTCCGTTAAGGAGTTTTCCTTTTGCATCAAGAACCTGGTTATTCAGGATCAGGGCTACGTCCTGTTCACTGGACAGATTATAGTAATCAGATAAGTTCATATGTTCCTTGGAAGGTGTATATTTTTCAATGATGCTTCCGAGAAGCATAAAACAGATAATGACGACGATCAGAGCACCGGCAGCTAAAACAGGGACAAATTTTTTTTTCATATAAAGAACCCTCTTCTTCTTAAGAATTATCGTATGTGCCCCTATTGTAGCATAACGATATGTAAATTCAAAGTTATTTGCTTTATTTTAAGGAATCATTCATTTTATTTTAAAGAATTAGAATTTTAAAAAAACTGCCGTAAGGAAAAACTCCCGCATACGGAAGGCTTTCCTTACGGCAGGGTTTATGTTCGGTAAAACCCTGCCGTTTCTTTTTTTCGGATTTGTATGTTGCCTTAGATAGTCGTTTTATATTCTGACTGGGTGGGCATTGAGGTACTCCATCCCTGTCAATTATTCAGATCATCATATATTTGTTTTTTTGATTTTATCAAAATGTAATTCTGTAAGCACCCCCTCGTTGAATACATAATCTCTCATATAAGAATTTTCTTCTGTGACAGAGAGCTCCTTTGTGACCTCTTTTGAATTGCTTGGCACACCTTCAAACCAGATGGTTGTTCCCATATGTTCTAAGGAAGAGAGCTCTAAGTAAAGCTTTTTCATATGTTCAGAATCCAATATTGTTATCCCCCGTTTTCAATTTCTGTATGACAAAGCGGATTAAAATCCTTTATTCCCAAAAGGAAATTCGCTGGTTGCAATTGTGTGATATATTATAAAATAATTTCTGCAGAAACTTTTCAGCAGATAAATTTCTGCAGGATGGAAAAATGTTCTTTTTTTATATAAAATGGATCCGGAATAAACGGAATACTGCTTACAGAAATCTGGTAAAAACGGGAAAAATCACGAATCTGTTTTGGACTTTCCGTTCGCGTTAGACAGTAAAAACCTTCCCCAAGGTTTGTATAGTGACTGAGCGATTCTAATAGATCCCGATATTGCCTGATATTCCATGGTGCGAGACTTCCGATGACAAGCTTTCTGTCACAGCGTAGAAATTCATGGATACAGCACTCACCAAAATTGCCAAAATCAAAGAGCAGGATCTGATATCCCTGATTATACAGACCCGGCAATTCGTCCGGTGTCACATCCGGATAGTAATCCACTCCGTGAATGTTAAAAATGGTACGGCTGTTCATAAATCCACATCTGCACGGGAGCGTGGTTTCAGAAGGAATCGTTGAAAGATTTTTCCTTTTATGAAGCTCTAACAGTGCAGTTTTTTTATGCAGCTTTGAATGACTCAGGTTTGAAAGCGCAATTGCAAGGTGCGTAACACCGGCACCGGCTGTACTGCCTGAAATGCCTATGGTAAGTCTCTTATTTAAATCAGTTTTTCCGATGTTCCGGATGATGTATCAGCTCCTTTCGTTGTAGGATTTGCATAATGAGACGTTCCTTCTCTAAAGTCACATGAAAAGGATCAGTGTCTTCAGGAAAACAATAGACCGGATTTTTCAGATACCTGGCATACTTTCTGGCAGCATTTTTATTGCCATGATTACAGATATATACGTGAGTGCCGGCACTTTTCAGCTGGCTGGTAAAAGCAAGTGTATCTGCAATATCCCATGGACTGCCGCTTAACAGGATAAATGTCAGGTCAAAGTGACCGAAGTCAAGGTATTCACTGGTATGGATACCGAAATCCCTTACCCGGATTACAGATGGTAAAACAGGATCTTCTATTCCGGGACCGTAACAGGGAGTGGCAGAAAAATTTTTTGACTGAAATATGCCCTGATTTTCTGTGGGCAGAAAACCTGCCTGTGTCATGGATATAAGGTTGTCAGAATGATCCATTGGTATATAACAGCAGGGAATATGTTTGTGATTCAGAGTGTTTACCAGTGATACTGAAAAAAATGTTGCACCGGCACCGGAACGGCTGCCGATCACGGCTATGTTTTTTATGAGATGTGTAAAAGAATGACACGCAGAATCTCTTTTTTTGAATGCCTGTCTGAAAATAAAATTTTTCCTGGCTGGAGTTTCCTGACCAGTTGGTTCTGACAGTGCAGACATAAGATCAGTGGCTGTCTGATATCTGGTGTTTGGATCTGGATCAGCAGCTTTTTCTATAATATGCGTGAGTGCTTCGGAACAGTCTGGTGTGCATGTTCTGGAAAGTATTTCTAACACTTTCCCAAGAGAATAGATATCGGAAGCAGTAGTTACAGTATTTCCATTAAGAGCTTCCGGGGCAGCATATCCATCTGTTCCGTATAACTGGAAATTTTTACCAAAAACGGTAATAAATGAAGCGATTCCAAAGTCGATTAATTTTATCTGATTTCCACATAATATAATATGCTCCGGTTTTAAATCCTGATACAGGATAGGGTATGGAGATAGATGATGCAGGTAATCAAGAACGGCACAAATCTGCAGTCCGTAATTTATTAATTGTTCCTCTGGAATTATTTCCTGATGGAGAATAAAATCCTCCAATGAATCACCCTGAATAAACTCTTCTATCATATAAAAAAAATGATCATCTTCGTCGATATCATATATGAGGGGGATGCCAGGATGTTTAAGATTCTTCAGAAGGCAGGCTTCTTTTAAAAGCTGTTCTTCTGAAAAGTTGGAAGTGTTTCGTGCAGTGTCTTTGGGGATACACTTAATGGCACGATAAACTTTCAGTTTGAGATGTTCGGCAAGATAGACAGTGCCGCTGCTGCCGGCACCAAGAGTCGAAATAATGCGGTATTTGCCAAACAATAAATTGGTATCTATGCGATATCCGCTCCTTTCCGGGCGTGTCATATTCGCATCTCATGCATAGTTTATATCATGAATTGTTTTATATTGCAACTTCTTTTGTAATGTTTGTGTAATATAGACAAAGATTAATGCTTATAATACAGCATATGTTACAGAAAAAAGAGTTGTTATTCATGCGTAAAAGGCAGTTATGGTTTTAGAAAGTTTTAATAATGGTATACTTTACATCGATATTGCATTTGTTTATAATAGATGTACAGTTTACAGGGTTTCCCGGATAAAAGGAAGTGATTGTATGAAAATTGAAAAAGTAAATGATAATCAGATTCGTTGCACACTGACGAGAGAAGATTTAGCAGAGCGCCAGATTAAGTTAAGTGAGCTGGCATACGGTACGGAGAAGGCAAAGATGCTGTTCCGTGATATGATGCAGCAGGCTGCATACGAGTTTGGGTTTGAGGCAGATGATATTCCGCTGATGATAGAAGCGATTCCGTTGTCGGCAGATACCATTATATTAGTCATTACGAAGGTAGAGTATCCGGAGGAGCTTGATACGAGATTTTCCAAGTTTTCTGATCCGGATCCAGAGGATTTATATGACGATGCCATTGTTGGTGCGAATGCTCCGATTTCCGAAGGAGCAGATGATATACTTGGAATATTTAAAAAACAGCAGGAATTAAGAAATGCAGCAAAAGCAAAGCAGAATGACAATTTCGTACCGTCAGATGGCGGTCAGAAAGAAAAAGAAGATCCGGTCAAAGTCCTTGTAGACATTACGAAATTATTTATGTTCCAGAATCTTAAGGAACTCTCAAAACTTGCTGCTGTATTAGGTGATTTTTATAAGGGAAAAAATGATCTGTACGAGGATGCTGCGACACACAGATACTATCTTCTGGTAAGTAAAAGCAGCCAGTCACCAGAGGAATTCAATAAAGTCTGCAATATTTTATCTGAGTATGGAGCCCAGCAGGCATATTCACCTGCGACGGAGGCTTTTTTTGGCGAACATTACAGACTGGTCATAAAAGGAAAAGCATTGCAGATGCTTGCAGCATTATAAATGGCAGACTGTACTTTCCCGGGTTGCAGATTCGGGTTGATATCAAAAAGGATCGTGAAAATGATGACATTTTCGCGATCCTTTTTGAGTGTTTTTCCCGGAAGTGGGAATGACTATGCAAGATCTTTTGCAAGGAAATCATTGATCTCTTTTACAAGAGCATCCGGCTCAATTCCATGAACCATAGCGGCCTCTTCGATGGTCTCCATCTGGGAAGATGGGCATCCGAGACAATGCATACCGATATTTAAAAGAATTGGCGCGATGTTTTCGTCAATCTGAAGCAGTTCGCCGATCATAGTAGATTTTGTTACCTGTGTCATATAGTCCTCCTTATAAAAATAGGTTTTTTTAGTTTTATCACAGCTTATTATGCCTGGATGTGGTCATTATAATACGAATTGGCGGGGATTGCAATCAGTTCGGGGGGAAGTATGAAAAAATAAACATGGAAAAAAACAATTCGCTCTTTAGAGAAAGAGTGTTGAAACCGATATATACAGCAGAGAATTGGGACATGGAGTGTCGGAAATACAGCATGGATGCTGACAGAGATGGTAGAAGGAGAATGTGAAATGAGAATTAATTACAATGTGTCGGCAGCGATTGCGAATAAACATTTACTTGGCATTGAGGATAATTTAAGTGCATCGATGGAACGGCTTTCATCGGGACTTAAGATCAATCATTCCAAGGACAATCCGGCAGGAATGGCTATTTCCAATAAGATGAAAGCACAGATTGACGGTTTAAACCGGGCTTCCCAGAATGCATCGGATGGTATTTCTGTTATTCAGATTGCGGATGGTGCTCTGAGTGAAACGACCAGTATTTTACAGCGTATGAGAGAACTTTCCGTGCAGGCAGCGAGTGATGCAACAATGACACCGGCGGATAAAGAAGCAATCCAGAAAGAAATCACTTCATTAAAAGATGAAGTTGACCGTATTTCTACAGATACAGAATATAACAGCAAATCACTTTTAGATGGTTCATTAGATACCAGGGTTTACACCAAAAATGCAACAAGAGTGGATATTTCAGATCATGTGAAAGCTGGACAGTATGAGCTTTCCATTGATACAGCGGCAACACAGGCAGGACCGGTGACAGCAAATCAGAATTATAATTCCACAGCAGCGATCGGCGCATCCGGAACGATGAGTATTAATGGTTCTAAAGTAGAGATAGAGGCAACTGACACTTATGCGGAGGCTTTTGAGAAGATCCGGAATGCTGCAGAGACTGGAGAGACAGTGGTAAAGGTTGAAACAAATGGAGCACTTTCCTTTACTTCAGAACGTTATGGAGCATCAGCTACGTTAGAGATAGCATTTGACAATCAGCAGATCGTTACAGCACTTGGATTTACAGGCGTGGTGGAGGATCCGGAGAACAAAGGAAGTTATGTATATGGACAGGTTCAGAATGGCAAAGTAATCGTGCCTTCCGGTACAGATGCTGAGGTAACACTTAAAAAACCGGGCGATGGAACAGGTTTTGGCGATACTGCTACCTGGAGAACGGATGGAAATAAGATTACAGTTACGGACAGAGCTGGATTTGAAATGTCATTTCTTGCTGATGCAGGTTATACGGGAAATCTGGATTTTGATGTTACAGATATTGGAACAATGGCACTTCATATTGGTGCAAATGAAGATCAGGAAACAAAAGTGCGTATTCCGGAAGTATCCTGCAAGAGTCTTTATATTGATGATGCGGATGTAACAACTGTAAATGGAGCCGGCAGAGGTATTACACAGTTTGATGATGCTATTTCAAAGGTCAGCGAAGTGCGCTCAAGACTTGGTGCATACCAGAACCGCCTTGAGAGTACAGTATCAAGTCTGGATACTTTTGAGGAAAATATGACAGGAGCCCAGTCACGTCTGACGGATGCGGATATGGCGTCAGAGATGACAGATTATACACATCAGAATGTATTGAATCAGGCAGCAATTTCTGTTTTGACACAGGCAAATGATCTGCCACAGCAGGTATTGCAGATTCTGCAGTAACAGGAGGGATCTGTTTTGAAAAAAGAACAGATAATGGATTTTACAAGAAGGATCAGCCAGAGTAACAGAGGCGGCCTGGTCATTGTAATTTATGATATTTTTTTCGCGTATATTGAAGATGCAAAAGAGGCATATGATAACAAGGAATGGGAAAATTATAAGACGGCATTACGGAATGCCACAAAGGCTGTCAGCGAATTGATGTCGTCGCTTGATTTTTCTTATGAACTTGCGGGAGAGTTATACCGTATTTATGTATTTTGCAGGGAAACACTTGCAAAAGCAATGTATAAAAGGGACTTGAAAGAGATCGAACTTGCAGAGAGCCTGATGAACAAACTTTATACGGCATTTGCGGAGGTAATGAAAGAAGATACCTCCGCGCCGCTTATGCGTAATACACAGCAGGTTTATGCCGGATATACGTACGGAAAAAATGATTTGGTTGAGACTTATCAGGATTTAGATACTTCCAGAGGATTCTTAGTATAGGAATCCTCTATTTTTTTTATGCTTGCAAGTAAAAATTTATAGCGCATTTGCACAGAATATAGTTCATAGATGCAGCAGTCGATCATATCCGGATCAATTACATTTTCTAAATTTCGGTATGCATCCTGCAGATCCTGCGCAGTCTGATGGAGGTCATTCATTAGCACCGTATAATGCGCATCATTTGTTTTTTCTGGTTGAAAAAAACGAAACATAGTATTCCTCCGTCTGAAATATTCTTTATTCTTAGTATAATCACAAAATTTCCATTCTATACAAAAAACGGAAAAATTGTAAAAAACTATTTGCATAAAATGTGTCTGAATGAATAAATTTGATAAAAAGAAGAGACAGCCTTTGAGAGCTGATCGTGCTAAAAAGGAGAAATATATATGTCACAGATACAGGGAGAATGGGCAATTATAGGGGCACTTGGAATTGTACTTTTTATCGTTGTGATTGGGAAAAAAATGCAGATGTTACTAAACTTTATGATTCGTGTTGTTTTAGGTGGAATTGGAATTATTTATGCAAATGATTTTCTGGCGTCGCAGGAAATTGCAATTAGTGTTGGATTAAATCCGGTCAGCCTTTTGACAATTGGAATCCTTGGTATAGGCGGGTTTGCGCTGCTTTACGGAATTCTGGCATGTAAATTTTTGTGAATAGTCTACAAAGATAGGCTATTTTTGAGAAAAGTGTAGACAAATAAAAAAAGCGTTGCTATAATTCGACTTACAAACTACGAAAGAGGTGATGAATTGGGGGACTAATGAATCTTACATTGCTGACGCATCTTACGATGGCGGTGGTGATGGATTTCGGAAACGGCAGGATCAGTAACCGGCTGATTGTTTCCGGATTAATTTGGGGACTTGCATTTCGACTGCTGGGGGAAGGAAGTGCAGGTGCAGTTCATTTTCTGATGAATATTTCTATTCCGGTTATCTTATTATTTCTTTTATTTAGTCTGCACATAATGGGGGCAGGCGATATCAAGTTATTTTCCATTGCAGGAGGTTTTCTGACACTGACACAGCTTTGTTATCTGATACCTGCAGCGTTTGTGGTAGGGGCTGTCATAGGAGCAGGAAAGATCGTTTATAAAAAATTAACGGTTGGTTATGCAATTGGAACAAAGACATTCATGCATTTTTCAACAGCAATTTTAATTGGATATTTTATCGTGGTCTGGGGGTGGGCTATTGCATAAACTTGATGTGGCATTCTGTGATACGAATGAAACGTATGGGGAAAGATTTGCTGCATATCTGATGGAACATAAGGCAAAAGAATTTACGGTTCATTTATTTCGGGAGCCGGAACTGTTTTTACAGAAGATAAAGAGTGAAAAATATGATCTGGTCATACTTGGAAGTGGCTTTTTGGAACTGGGAGAACAGGCAGAGCTTTTGGAAATGGCGATACTGATTCTGTCAGAAAATATGCCGAAACAGTTGGCAGAGGATAATACTTATCTGCAGCCGGGAAAAAAGCGGACTGTTATTTTTAAATATCAGCCGATGGAGATGATTCTTCATGAAATAATGGCAGTGACAGGAGGAAAAAAAACAGGAAAGGAGATATTTACAGACAGGTTTGGCAAATTGGAGATCATAGGAGTATATTCTCCTATCCGTCATGAAATGCAGATGCCGTTTTCTATGGTACTGTCTTCTATACTGGCAAAACAAAGGAGAGTATTGTATATCAATCTGATGCAGAGTACCGGATTTTTAAAGCTGTTTGACAGTCAGGCAGAATACGATATGGGGGATTTGGTTCTTCGACTGAGAAAAGGGATAATAGAATCTGGACAGTTTTTGCGGAATGTATATGAAATGGGAGATTTTTCATATGTTGCACCATTTCGTAATCCGGAACAGCTTGGGGAGTTTCAGATGAACGATTACCTGCAGTTGTTGGAATATTTGGAAGAGAACACGGAGTTTGATACGGTTGTGTTTGATCTTGGAACCGGGGTTTATTCCATTGCAGTTTTTCTGGAACATTGCAGCAGCATTTATTGTCCGGTAAAAGAAGGGTATTTCTATGAGTGTCAGAAAGAAGAATTTGTTCATTACCTGGAACTGGCAAAGAAAGGAGAACTGTTCAAAAGATTGCAATTTGTAAATCTTCCTTTTACTGCGAAGGGAATCCGTGGTGGTGGAAATATGTTGGAACAGCTTATATGGAGTGAATTTGGTGACTATATAAGAGAATATCTGGCAGGGGATGTTTATGGAGAAATATAGGTGGAGTGAAGAGATATTTGAAAAACTGAGGTCAGATATCATGGCTGCGCTGGACTTGTCCAGAGAGCAAAATGATGAAGAGATTTACCGGTTTATTGAAACAGAAGTGGAGGAATATTCTCAAAATAACCTGCTGACATTGAAAGAAAGGGAGCAATTAGAACATTTACTATTTAATTCTTTGAGAAAGTATGATGCAATCCAGGAATTATTAGAGGACGCAGATGTAACGGAGATTATGATCAATGGAGCATCAAATATTTTTTATGAAAAAAAAGGAAAATTGTTTCAGGCACAGACACATTTTTCATCTGAACAGAAATTGAGTGATGTGATACAACAGATGGCGGGAAACAGTAATCGTATGGTAAATGAGGCATCTCCGATCGTGGATACAAGATTAGCGGACGGATCACGTGTAAATATTGTTCTTTCACCAATTTCCATAGATGGCGCCGCTGTATCTATCCGGAAATTTCCCAAAACGCCTATTCTGATGGAGGATCTGATACGGATAGGGTCGATTACAGAGGAAGCGGCAGCATTTTTAAAGGTGCTTGTGGCAGCAGGATATAACATATTTATATCAGGAGGGACAGGTTCTGGGAAAACGACATTTTTAAATGCACTGTCACAGTATATTCCGCGGGAAGAAAGAATCATCACAATTGAAGATTCTGCAGAACTCCGGCTTGTTGATAAACCCAATCTGGTAAGACTTGAGACAAGAAATCAGATGTTTGACGGGGTTAAGCCCATTACTATACGGGATCTGATAAGGACGGCTCTTCGAATGCGTCCCGAGAGAATTGTGGTTGGTGAATGCCGGGGAGAAGAGGCACTTGATATGCTGCAGGCAATGAATACCGGGCATGATGGAAGTTTATCAACAGGGCACGCAAATTCATGCAGAGATATGTTGAGCCGGCTCGAAACAATGGTGCTGATGGGAATGGAGCTGCCACTTGCTGCGATACGAAGTCAGATTGCATCAGGGTTAGATATTCTGGTCCATCTTGGAAGAATGAGAGATAAAAGCCGTAAAGTGCTGGCAATTACAGAAGTAATCGGCATGCAGGATGGGGAGATTGTGTTGAAAGACCTGTATCGTTATGTGGAAAAATCACCGGATGTGGAAATGGCTTGTGGAAAATTACAGCAGATGGGAACACTATTTAACCAGGAAAAATGTAAAAGGGCAGGAATTACGCTTACAGATACGGGGGAATAAATGGATTATCGTAAATACCAGTGTAATCTGTGGGAACGACTGGGGTGTGTTGTAGCGGGAATAATATTAACAGCAGCAATTTCATGGCTGTTTTACCGTTCATGGTATGGCATGGTGTTAGTCATACCTGTAAATTATCTGATCGTTTCATATTACAAAAAAAAGAAAAAAGATGAACGCGCAAAAAAATTAATGATAGAATTTCGGGATGCAATTCAGTCTGTTGCAGCAGCACTGCTTGCAGGATATTCCATTGAGAATGCATGGAAAGAAGCAGAGCGGGAAGTTATGGGGCTGTATGGAAAAGAGGCAATGATCACACAGGAATTGATCCGGATGAATACAGAAATTAAATTGAACCGGAATGTGGAAGAAATTTTACATGATCTGGCAACGCGGAGCGGGGTGGAAGAAATTGAAAGTTTTGCAGAGATTTTTGGTTTTGCGAAAAGAAGTGGAGGAGATTTTGCAGGAATTATAAGGACGACTGCAATGCGGATCTCAGCTAAAATAGAAGTGGAGAGGGAAGTGGACACAGTTATTGCCGGGAAAAAACTGGAAGGAAAGATTATGAGCGTAATGCCATTTCTCATTCTTACATATCTGAACCTTGCATCGAAAGAATTTATCGATCCTTTATATGGAAATCTGTCAGGGGTATTTGTCATGAGTGCAGCATTATTGATTTTTGCAGGGGCAATGGCAATAAACAGACGAATTTCAGATATTAAAGTATAAGGAGAAAAGAATGGTTTTGTATATTGGAGTCTTGTGTGCAGCAGTTTTTGTGGCAATTATAGGGGGAAAAAGAGCATCGCCTAAGACAAGCCGTGCAGCAGGGGGGATGATTTTGGTATCTGTCCTGGCGATTTTTGTGCATCTTTCAGAGGTGATGGATGAAAATAGTGATGTAAAACCAGAATTTGTGCGTCTGGCATATGGAGAAGGTGATTATGAGGAAGAAATGACCCTGGATGTAGAAGATGTGTTAGAAGAGTATTCCTATCATGTAGTGGTTCCGGAACAGATACTTTCAAAGCAGGATGAGCAGAGACTGTTAGAGGCTGCGCAGCAGGAGATTGATGAAGAATTTGCAAAAAACAGTGCCAAAGTGCAGGAAAAAATACAAATTCAAAGAAGTTATCAGGAAGGAAAGGTAAGTGCAGAATGGATATTTGAACCGTATGATGTAGTTGATGATGAGGGCGTGGTGGTTGCAGAAAATATACCAGATGAGGGAATTTTGGTAAAAGCTGAAGTGACGTTAAAGTGTGAATCTTCGGAGTGCTTTAGTGAACGGTATTTCCGGGTAATGCCAAAGGCTCTTAATGAAGAACAGAAAATGCTTCAGGAAATTGAACACTATCTGCAAAGACAGACAGAGAGCACAGAAAATATACTGAAACTCCCAAATCAGATTGATGGGAAAAAACTGGTCTGGAGCACGAAAAAAGAGTATTTGCCGGAAAAAATCCTTTTTCTTGGAATCGTGATTGTAATTCTTCTTCCATTTGTAGATCAGTCGCGTGAAAGAGAAAAAGAAAAGAAACGGAAAGCAGTACTGGAATTACAGTATGCGGATATGGTAAGCAATCTGGCGCTTCTGTTGGGGGCAGGAATGACTGTTTCTTCTGCATGGAACAGACTAACAACGAATTATTTTAATGGGCGGCATAAAAAAGCAATTTATAAAAAAGAAATCTATGAGGAAATGCAAAAAACGGTATATGAAATAAAAAATGGAATGGGGGAGGAACGTGCGTATGAGCGTTTTGGAGAGAGGTGTGGAGGATACCGCTATCGCAAATTTGGTAATCTTCTGGCACAGAATTTAAGAAAAGGGAGCAGAGGATTGACAAACCTTTTAGAGCAGGAAGCAGAAGAGGCATTTGAAGAACGAAAAAGTATGGCACGCAAGCTGGGAGAGGAAGCGGGGACAAAAATGTTGTTTCCAATGATTCTGATGCTTGGTGCAGTTATGTTGATACTGGCATTTCCAGCTATGCATTCTATAGAATTATGACTCTATAGAATTATCATTCTATGGAATTATGATTCCTGCAAATAGATTCGTGTTTGCACATAAACTTGGATCGCGCAAAGTACAGCGCAGAAATGGAGGTTTTTATGAAGGGACTTAAAGATTTTTTCAGGGAAGAAGAGGGAGTAGCTATTATCGAGATCGTGTTGATACTGGTTATACTGATCGGACTTGTAGTTGTGTTCAAGAATAAGATTACGATTTTAAATAACAAAATTCTTACTAGGATCACAACGGAAAGTAATAAGATATTATGAAAACAGAGGCAGAAGGAAGTCTGACAATATTTTCTGCTTTAAGTCTGCTGCTGATCTTATCGTTTCTGCTTGCACTATTAGAGGGGGCGAGGGTATCAGGATTAAAGATGATGGACACCCTCGCGGCAGAAACAGGGATGGATTGTGTTGCAGCAGAATATCAGCCTGTGTTGTGGAATAAATATCATCTGCTGTATCTGGATGGTGCATATGGATCAGAGCAGTTTGAGGAACATAAAGTGAGTTCACGTGTAATGGAATATGTTGCTGGAAATTTGTCAAAATCCGGAGAAAACAGCATGTTTCGGACAAAGTTATGTGAGGCTGCGCTGATGGAATATATGTTGGCAACAGATAATGAAGGAACAGGGATGCTGCGTCAGGCGGCAGCATACATGAAGCAACATCTGCCTGAAGACATTGCAAAGAAAATGTATCAGCAGTATCAGGATGGACAACAGGCACAGGAGAATGGAAAAACAGATTACAGTGTGGAAGATGCGGATCAGGCAATCGTAAATGCAAAAAAGGAGAAGGAAGAAGATAACATTGCACAGGATAAAGCGAATGAAGACCAGGTACAGGATGCAGAAAAAGAGAAAGCAGAAAGTCCTATTCAGGTCGTTTTGCAATTAAAGCAGAATGCTGTTCTTGGCATGACGATACCGGATATGTCATCAGTGTCATCAAATGCGGTTGAACTAAAAGATACAGTTTCGAAAAGGCAGTGTGAAACCGGAACGTATCACGCAAAAAAGACAGAAAAACTTAATGTTTTTGACCGTGTTATGGTGTTGGAGTATATTGAAAAGTATTTTTCAAGTTATACAGAGCCGGGGAAGGGAGATCTGGCATATGAAATGGAGTATATTCTGTGTGGGAAAGAAACAGACAGACAAAACTTAGAGTCGTCAGTGGAACGTCTGATGCTTATGAGGGAAGCCGCAAACGTTGCTCACATTATAGCAGACAGAGAAAAATTAAATCAGACGTTAATTATTGCAACATCACTTGCCGGTTTTTCCGGTAATCTGGTGATCGTTAAGATTGTACAGATCGGTGTCGTGGCTGCATGGGCATATGTAGAAAGTATACTTGATCTGCGCACACTTCTCTCTGGCGGGAAAATTGCACTGATGAAAAGTTCATCAGAATGGAATGTTGATATAAAAAAGATTGGAGAACTCGTGACTGATGGGGGAAAAGCCAAAGAATGTAAAGATGGACTGAATTATCAGGGCTATGTAAAGCAATTGTTATTTGCAGTGAAAGAAAAGAAAATAGCATACCGTATGATGGATATCATGGAATTTGCCATACAAAAGGAAGAGAATAGTAAAAACGCCAGAATGGATCATATGATAGGGAACATGACCTGTGAGATGCGATTTGAAGCGGAGCCTTTGTTTGCAAAAAGCAATTTGCATGGAGGGCAGAAATTAGGCAGATATACTTTTGTTAAGCACCAGAAAATGTCATATAGCAATGAATAAGGAGGGGATGTGGCGGTGTTTCTTACTGAGAAAGAGAATATAAAAAATACAATATACAAAAAAAGATCTCTCCCGGAAAATGATAATATTCTTTCTCATCAGGCGGAGGCCTGCCGCTGTCAGGAGACACCGCCATGTTCCTGGCTGGAAGGCTCATTTACGTTAGAGGCGGCTGTGATACTGCCGGTTATGACATTGTTTTTTATGATGATTTTAATGTTTTTCCGGGTTATGCAGGTACAGATGGAAGTCCAGAAGGCATTAGATGATACCGGGCGCAGGATGGCAGTACTGGCTGTTCTGGAAAATGAAGAAGATGTGGCAAAGATTGGCATTGCTGCCGCAAATGTTCTTTTTAAGAAAAATATAAAAGAAAATGATAATATTAACCACTATGTAGTTAATAAAGCGGCAGGTATTAGTCTGGCGAAGTCAAAATTTACAGGAGATCAGATAAATCTGGTAGCATCTTATCGTATAAAAATACCAGTGTGGATGTCTGGAAAATCACAACTTAAAATCAGCCAGCATGCAGTATGCCGTAAATGGACCGGGTGGACGGGAAATAGTGCTGATCAGGAAGTATGGGTGTATGTGGCAGAAAGAGGGAGTGTTTATCATACATCAAGAGAGTGTACATATTTAGCATTGTCAGTATCTTCTGTTAGTTGTACAGAAATAGAGAAAAAACGGAATAAATATGGAGAAAAGTACCGCGAATGTGAAATGTGTGCGGAAAAACAAAAACAGGACACCGTGTTTATTACCGATCAGGGAAACAGATTTCATTATGATCTAAATTGCAGTGGAATTAAGCGCACGATTTATATGATACGATTATCGGAAGTGGGAAACAGGAAACAATGCAGTAGATGCATAAATTAGAAAACAGGAGAGGTAGGGGAAAATGCTGCAAAATACATTAATGCTGGGTATTTTTTCAATATCTGCATACCAGGATTATAAAAAAAGAAAAATAAATACATATTTTTTACTGACAGGAGGCATTATAGGGCTTTTACTTCATTTGTATAGCATGAAGTTAGATATAGTAGAGATTTTGTTTGGCATGGGAATTGGAGTTATGATCTTATTTTGGGGTTTTCTGTTAGGTGGGGGTGTTGGATTTGCAGATGGAATGATCCTGGTCGTTAGTGGTATATTCCTTGGATTTGAAAAAAATATGGAGGTATTTTTTGCCGGCTTATTTTTAATAGGAATAACGTCATTATTTTTATCGGTATTCAAAAAGAAAGGACGAACGTACAGGATTCCTTTTGCACCTTTTTTGCTGGTGGGTTATCTGTTCGTGATGGTAATGGGATGAAAGAATGGGAAGAAGCATCTATTACTATTGAGGCTGCAATCATTATGTCAATGGCGATGCTGTTATTTTTGATCGTCATGAAACTGGGATTGCAACTGTATGGTGAGACAAGAACACTTGCGGAAGATGTGATAAAGGAGGAAACTTTAAATGCACTAAAGTTATTTTATGAGATAGAAAGGGTGAAAGGATTATTTTGAGTATTCAGATTAGCTACTATAGAAATATTCATTCCAGCCATATGGTTTTAATGCCGGCATTGGAAGGAGAACAATGGGAAAAAGAAATGCTCTGGAGAAATACACCCAAAGGTCTGATATTACCAGAATGTAATAGTAAAAATGGGCAGTTACAGCTATGGTATGACATAACTGGAAAACAGGCGGTAGACATGTTGGCAGAATTATCAGATATTGGTCATGATATTTTTATGAAAATATGTGAATCTGTTGTTACAATGTCGGAGATACTCGATGGGTTGTTAATATCCCCTGATATATTGTTACTGCGACCGGAATGTATTTTTTTCGATAATCAGACCGGAAATATCAGCTTTTGCTGTTACTTTGGGAATGAAAAAGATATAGGAAAATCGTTTCATGAGCTGTTAGAGTATCTTCTGGCAAAATTAGATCATAAAAGTGCAGATGGGGTTCAAATGGCGTATGAGCTATTTGAATATACCAGAATGGAAGGGTACTGTATTGCAGAAATAAAAAGGATATTAAGGAAGTCCGAATATTTAGAGGATGTACCGGAAAAGATTCCGGATACAATGTGGCAGGAAGAGGAACAGGAAGAAGGAACATTACCTTTAGAAAATAAAAAAACAGGGTTTAGGCATTTATGGAGCGGAAAAAACCAGAATATGGTTGAAAAAATGCGAGATTTATTACGAGGGGTGAAAAAACAGGAAAAAAAATTGGAACCTTTTGTGTTTGAACCGGAACCAGAGATTGCCGTACATCAGCAGAATCCAACCGTTTTACTTTCTAATCTTCCCCAAAAGGAATATGGAATATTAAAATATGAGGGAAATGGTGCGTGCAGTGAGCTTTCAATAGATCATACTCCATATATTATAGGAAGTGAACCGGATTGTGACGGTGTGATACCAAGTGGAACCGTAAGCAGACATCATGCGAGGATTACCAGGAAAGGGGAGGTTTACTTTATAGAAGATCTGAATTCTTCCAATGGAACCATGGTAGGTGGGGAGTTGTTGAATTGCAGGGTAAAAATGAGTCTTCAGACGCAGGAAACAGTTATGTTTGCGGATGAGAAGTTTAGATTTATTTAAGAAAATAAAGAGGCATACATATTTGCAATCTTATTTTGCTACGTTATAATGAACTTTGACGAGTTCATATTATGTGCAGAAATCCTGCACAACAAACACGTTATAATCAAATCAGAGGGCAAATATATGAACAGAGAGATAGAACAGGTGATACTTGCACAAGGTTATCGATTTTGTACGGTGCAGCCGGAGAATGTCGGAGTATTTTATAAATATTATCAGCAGGGATTTCATGTTGTGATGATGATATCATTAGACGATACAAAAACTTTGACCATAGAACAGCATCAGGTAATGCAGGAACGAGTTATGGATCTTTTTTATCATCCGCAGGGAAGGCTTGCAGATTTCCCGGAAGGTTATCCGGTTTATCATGTGGAACTGCTTACACTGCTGGCTGGAAGAAATACGGATATGATGCATCAGTTATGCAGTGTACAAAAGAATGTATGGGGGTATGAGACGAAGCAGGGGGGACTGATAATTTATGAAAATCAGCCGGGAGATTTCTGGGGACTCAAAAGTGCATTGGAGAATTGCAGGGTTGATTCTAAAGTTACCCGAAATATAAATACCGGTTTTGAATGGAAGAAACTTTCCTATACGACAATAGCGATTGCTGCCATAAATGTGATCGTATATTTGATATTGGAAATTTTGGGAGATACGCAGGATCCGTTTTATATTGCATCACATGGTGGGATGTATCCGGAATTCCTACAGGTCAATCATCAGTGGTGGCGGATCATTACGGCGATGTTTATCCATTTCGGATTGCCGCACCTGGTAAATAATATGGTAATATTCTGCTGTGTTGGATCGAGACTTGAGAGGGCAGTCGGCCATTTAAAGATGCTTGTAATATATATGCTGTCAGGAATAGGTGGAGGAATATTGTCCTATTTTATGATGCTGTATAGTGGAGATTATGCTGTATCTGCAGGCGCATCAGGTGCAGTGTTTGGAATGATTGGCGGTCTGATCTGGGTAGTGATAAGACACCGGGGCAGATTTGAAGGTTTAACAGTAAAAGGGATGATGCTTATGGCAGCGTTAAGTTTGTATTATGGTTTTTCCACAATTGGAATTGATAACTGGTGTCATGTAGGTGGAATCCTTACCGGATTTCTTGCGGCAATGATTTTATACCACAAAAAAGTGGAAAATTGTTGATTATAAGAATAAAAGTTTATATACTGAAAACAGTATTTGGTGAACATGCAGGAAGAGGTAGAATATGAAAGTAAACATTTATTATGGTGGACGGGGATTGTTAGATGATCCTACATTATATGTGTTGAATAAAATGGAAGAAGTATTGCAGGAACTTCGCGTGACGGTGGAGCGTATTAATATCTATGAGCATAAAAACGAGATTGCCACGCTTCCGCAGACGATGAAAGATGCCGATGGTATCATTCTTGCAACAACTGTTGAGTGGCTTGGAATAGGTGGCTATATGCAGCAGTTTTTGGATGCCTGCTGGCTGTATGGCGATAAGGAAAAGATAAAAACAACCTATATGCAGCCAATTGTTATGTCTACGACATATGGAGAACGGGAAGGTGAACTGACATTAGAGAGTGCCTGGGAGATCTTAGGTGGTCAGCCATGTCCGGGACTTTGTGGTTACGTTGAGGATCTGGTCAGTTTTGAGATGAATAAAGATTATACCGTTTTAATAGAGAAGAAGGCGGAGAATCTTTACCGGACGATTTCACAGAAAGTAAAATGTCTTCCGACCAGCAATCAGGCGGTAAAGCAGACAATATTAAGAACTCCGCAGTTAGAACTTACACCACAGGAGAGCGAGCAGTTGTCAAAGTATGTGTCAGATGATACGTATGTGAAAAAGCAGAAGGAAGATATCGAAGAACTTGCAACAATGTTTAAGGGGATGCTTGGAAAGTCAGAAAAAGAAGATGAAGAGGCTTATATTGAGACATTCCGTGAACAGTTTGCACCGCAGCCTGAATTTAAGGCACGATACCTGTTTATCATAGAAGGCAGAAAAAAGCCATTGTTTTTAGAAGTAAATGAAGGTGAACTTACAATTCACTATGGACAGGAAGAAAATATTGATGTCTATGCGAAATTAAAACCGGAAGTTATGGATGGTATCGTAGATGGAAGGATGACATTTCAGAGGGCATTCATGACAGGAGAAATGACGGCAAAAGGAAATTTTAAGATTCTGCGTATGTTAGATACCATGTTTAAGTTTACACATTGATATAGAAAATCTGCAGGATGTTGTAGTAAATATGTCGATTGCGCAAATAAAAAGGAGTGCAAATGCACAGAAAATGGAGGATAATATGAGAGACGAAAATTGTATTTTCTGTAAAATTATTGGAGGAGAAATTCCATCCAATACGATTTATGAGGATGATGAATTCAAAGTGATTCTGGATGCGAGTCCGGCATCAAAAGGACATGCATTGATCCTGCCAAAGGAACATTATGCAGATATTTATGAGATCGATGAAAAGACAGCAGGACATGCAATGCAGCTTGCGAAGAAACTTGCAAAACATATGACGGACGTTTTAAAGTGTGATGGATTTAATATTGTACAAAATAATCATGAAATTGCGGGACAGACGGTATTTCATTTTCATATGCATCTGATCCCACGTTATAAAAATGCAAAAAATAATGATATTCTGATCTGGGATCATGAGGAGTTTACACCAGAAGAAATGGCAGAGATCAGAGATTCTCTGAAGATGTAGGGAATGTTGCCGGAAAAGCAGCTTTCTAGCTTATAATCACAAAATGAAAGAGGAACAGATATTATAAAGTACATATCCGTTCCTCTTATATCAGAAATTATTTTTTAGATGCGTCTAAGATCAATCCGATGATCGTATCAATGGAATTACGGCTGTTGCTGTTTTCCATTGCCTTAATATATTCTTCCTTTTTCTGGAAAACATGTTCAATTGCTTCAAGAAGTGTCGTATTTGACAGATCTTCTTCCTCTAACACATAACTAAATCCCTGGGAACGAAATGAATTTGCATTCAGAATCTGATCTCCACGGCTGGCAGCGGCAGAAAGAGGAATTAAAATATTTGGTTTGCGCAGTGCCAGAAGTTCGCAGATTGCATTTGCACCTGCACGGGAAATAACAAGATCTGCAAGAGCAAACATATCGGAAAGCTCTTTGTTTGCGTATTCAAACTGTGCATATCCGGTCGTTTCGGTTAATGTTTCATCCAGATTGTCTTTTCCACAGAGATGAATAACATTGTAATTTTTCAGAAGTTCAGGAAGCAGACCACGGATCGCTGTATTTATTATACGGGAGCCTGAGCTTCCGCCAACGATGAGTATTGTCTGTTTACTGTGATCTTTAAAATGACAGAGTGAAAAAGCATGCTCAGCATCGCCTGTTAAAAGCTCCTGACGGATTGGGGAACCGGTCAGTACAGCTTTTTCTTTCGGAAGATAAGAAAGTGTTTCAGGAAAATTACAGCAAACTTTTGTTGCGCTTGGAATAGCAAGTTTATTTGCAAGTCCCGGAGTCAGATCTGACTCATGTATAATTGCAGGAACTTTACAGTGTTTTGCTGCTAAAACTACCGGAACAGAGACAAATCCGCCTTTGGAAAAAACTACATCTGGTTTTATCTTCTTTAAAAGCCGGATCGACTGTGTATACCCTTTTAATACTTTAAATGGATCTGAAAAATTCTTAGGATCAAAATAGCGTCTTAATTTTCCAGAAGAAATGCCATAGTAAGGAACACCCTGTTCCTCAATCAGCCGTTTTTCAATCCCTTCATATGAACCTATATAAGAAATTTCAAAACCTTCATTTCGCAAGGCTGGCATTAATGCGATGTTTGGTGTGACATGCCCTGCGGTACCGCCCCCGGTCATTACGATTTTTTTCATAGAATAATCCCTTTCCTGTAACATTTTGCACTTCCCTATTTATAATACCCTTATGCGTAAAAGTCAAGAAAAGACTTATAAAATAGAAAACAGCAGACAAAAGGGGCATAAAAAGCAGGCGGGTAAATGACCGAAAATGTCAAAAGTTGCGGTCAAAAAACAGTCAGAAGACCTTTTCAAACGGACTTGTTCTTTCTATAATTAATAAGAAAAAGGACAGTATGATCTATCGATAAGTCCGGAAAAGAGAGGTGGTATACATGGAACAGATAGGAATCTTTATAGCAGAATATGCAGAATGGCTTTATATAGGAAGCGGTATACTGATGCTGATCCTGCTGATTTATGTATTACACAGGATAAAAAAAGTGGAGCGGAAAAGCTTTTTGATGAACGAAGAAATCGAAAAAAAACTGCAGCAGATAGAAAATGATAGATGTGTGAAACAAACAGAGAAACAGGCAGAAAAGCAAATAGAAAGCAGGGCACAAAATACATTAGAAAAGGAAAAACAGGAAAGTGATCAGGATGCTGAGTCCGTGACAGTAATCCGTGATGTTATAGAGGAGGTTTTTTCTTAAAAAAGGAAGAAAATGTCAAACACTTGACATTTTAGTATTGCTTTGCTATAATCCCCATTGTAATAAATCCGTAATAATTGTAACAAAGATGAATAAAACGAAACAAAGGTGTAATACTATTTACATAAGATGGTAAACACTGATGGAGGTTTTCTATGAATTTAAGAAAAAGAGCAATCAGCGGAATCATGCTTGCCGGTTCTATGGTAGTGATGTGCGCGATTGCAGATGCAGCCAGTACAGTTTCAGCAGAAGCAGTATCGGTTGTAGCAGACACAAGGACGGACTTAGCTACAGATGGGACAGCAGGTGTTGTTGCACAGTTAAATCAGGTAAGTACAGATGCAGTAGAGATGGCAGCAGCAGGAGTTGAGAACTCCCAGACGATACTTGTTGCTTCGGCAGATGAGGAAGCGCAGGTAGCAGAAGATACAGAAGAAACATCAGCAGTACAGGAAGAAACAGTATCCGTAGAGGAATCTGCGCAGGCTGATTCTAAGGAAGATGAAACGACGCAGGAAGCTGATGCCGTAGAAGATGTGCAGAATGCAGATGTGGATAGTGAAACAGACACTGAGAATACAGTGGATGTAGAAAATACAAAAGATATAGAAAATACAAAAGAGACGGAAAATATAGAAGATACAGAAAATATTCAGAATACCGAAAATGCCGAGTGGCAGAATCGTCTGATGGCAGATGTTGATGAATTTTTATATGTCAGAGCATCTGGGGATGCGGATGCAGAGATTATCGGTAAATTATATAAAGGTGATGTGGCAGATGTCGTTGAGAATGGAGATACATGGATCCATGTCGTATCCGGCGATGTTGATGGATATGTAAACAACGATTATTGTGTATCCGGCGAGGATGCACTTGCCTATGCACAGGAAAACGTTGAGACAGAGGCACAGGTTAATACGAATGGACTTCGTGTCAGAAATGCTGCATCGGAGGATGCATCTGTTATCACTGCTGTTTCAGAGGGAACAACATTGACAGTTGATACAGACGCTGAGACAGAGGATGGATGGGTTGCTGTTAAATATAAAGGACAGACTGCATATGTCAGTGCGGATTATGTTACCACAGAACTTGCACTCGGTGAGGCAGTTACGATAGAAGAAGAAAAGGCGGCATTAGCAAAGAAAGCTGAGGAAGAGGCAGCAGCAAAAGCAGCACAGACAAAAGAGACAACTACTGTGCAGAATGCTTCAGTTTCAGCATCTTATGATGATGTAACACTTCTTGCAGCACTGATCCAGTGTGAAGCAGGTAACGAACTTTACGAGGGACAGCTTGCAGTTGGAGCAGTTGTTATGAACAGACTTCGTTCAGGTGCATATCCATCAAGTATTTCCGGTGTTATTTACCAGAGCGGACAGTTCCCACCAGCAGGGCAGGGAATGGTTGCAAGCATTGCAGCAAACGGACCAAAGAGCAGCTGCGTACAGGCAGCACAGCAGGCATTAGGTGGTTCCGATAATACAGGCGGTGCAACCTGTTTTTCAAGAGCAAGTTCCGGACGCGCTGGTGTTGTGATCGGAAATCATGTATTTTACTAAGATATAGATATTTATTTTCAGGCAGGTATTTTAATGAGATACCTGCCCTTTTTAATTCATAGGAAATTATGTCCTATGAATTAAAAAGCCCTCCGGGCAGCTCATGAAAATCCCTAAAAGGGATTGACAGATCAGAGAGAACACAGTATTATTTAAAGGAACTTCATACTGCAATGCTTTAAAGCGAAAAAGAAAAAGCGGCATGAAAAACAGATTGCAAGTTTTACGGGCAAAACTAATGTGAAAAAAGCAGTGCGCAGATAACAAAGAAGTCCTGTGAGGATAACAGTGACATAAAAGAAGATAGAGAAGGCGCAGAAACGGAGGATAATATGGAAATGGAAATGGAGTTCTTACGGAAACTTCCGACACCGGCAGAGCTGAAGGAAGAGTATCCGGTAAGTGCACAGGTCGTTGCTACGAAAGCAGAGCGTGATGATGAGATCCGCGCAATATTTGAGGGAAAAGAAGATAAATTGATTCTGGTGATCGGACCGTGCTCCGCAGACAATGAGGATGCGGTAATTGATTATATATCAAGACTTCGTAAAGTGCAGGACAAAGTTGCTGATAAGATTTTTATGATTCCGCGTATTTATACCAATAAACCAAGAACAATTGGAATCGGTTATAAAGGTATGCTGCATCAGCCGGATCCGGAGAAAGAGACTGATATGTTAAAAGGAATCATAGCCATCCGCCAGATGCATAAACGTGCAGTGGAGGAGACAGGATTTACCTGTGCGGATGAGATGTTATATCCGGAAAATCACAGATATTTATCAGATCTGCTTTCTTATGTAGCAGTAGGTGCACGTTCTGTGGAAAACCAGCAGCACAGACTGACAGCAAGTGGTGTGGGGATACCGGTAGGTATGAAGAATCCGACAGGCGGTGATATTGCTGTTATGATGAATTCCATCATTGCGGCACAGAACAGCCATACATTCTTATACCGTGGCTGGGAGGTAAAAACGCAGGGCAATCCATATACACATGCTATTTTAAGAGGTTATGTAGATAAATTTGGAAGAAATATCCCGAATTATCATTATGAAGATCTGCAGAACCTGTTAGAGCATTATGAGGATGCAAACTCATCCAGCAATCCGCTTGCCAATCCGGCAGTGATTGTTGATGCCAACCATTCTAATTCCGGCAAGAAATTTGAGGAGCAGATCAGAATCAGTAAGGATGTACTGCACAGTTGTAAGATGTCTGCTGATATTCATAAACTTGTCAAGGGACTTATGATCGAGAGTTATATAGAGGATGGAAATCAGAAAGTCGGAGGACACTGCTATGGAAAGTCAATTACAGATCCTTGCCTTGGCTGGGAGAAAACAGAAAAACTCATTTATGAACTGGCAGAACTGTGGTAAAAAATATGTATCGGATTTTGATCGTAGAAGATGATGAAAGTATAGCACGAAGTGTAAAGACCCATCTGGAAAGCTGGAATTATGAAGTATGCTGTGCCGAAGATTTTTCAAATGTGACCGGCACATTTGCGGTATTTGATCCACAGCTTGTTCTGATGGATATCAAACTTCCTTTTTTTAATGGCTATCACTGGTGCAGTGAGATCCGTAAAGTTTCAAAAGTACCTGTTATTTTTTTATCGTCCGCATCGGATAATATGAATATTGTGATGGCGGTCAGTATGGGTGGAGATGATTTTATTGCAAAACCATTTGACCTTGAAGTGTTGACGGCAAAGGTGCAGGCGATGCTTCGGAGAACTTATGATTTTACCGGGCAGAGTGCTGTTTTAGAGCATAAGGGAGCTATGCTGAATCTGACAGAGGCAGCATTGTTTTATGAACAGAAAAAAATAGAATTGACCAAAAATGAATTTAAGATTTTACAGGTACTTATGGAAAATAAGCAGAAAGTCGTTTCAAGAGATACTCTGATGGTAAAATTGTGGGAGAGTGACAGTTTTGTGGATGAAAATACACTTTCTGTTAATGTCAACCGGTTACGGAAAAAGTTAGAATCTGTTGGACTTTATGATTTTATTGTAACGAGAAAAGGAATCGGGTATCAGATCGGATGAGAGGTATTATTGCTTATATAAAAAGAAGTATTGGCTGGCTGTGCATTGTCATTGTGTGTGAAGTGATCATGATCGCAACGATGATGCTCAATGAAATAGCATTTGCAGAGATCCTCTATGGGATATTTATCTCGTTATTTTTATTGCTGATCCTTCTGGTCTTTGATGCAGCAAGGTATTACAGGCATTATCAGAAAATAAAAGAATTGGAACATAGCATCATGCTTTCCACAGATGGAATGCCGGAAACTGCAGATCTGCTGGGAAATGAGTATCAGAAGCTGCTTCGGATACTGGCAGATGAATATACGGGACTGCAGAGTCAGGCGGCTGCCAGACAGAAAGATATGCAGGAATATTATGCCATGTGGGTGCATCAGGTCAAGACGCCGATCGCTGCGCTGCGTCTTCTGCTTCAGAATAAAAATGAAGATGGAAAGATGACAGAGGAACTTTCCGAACTGTTTGATATTGAACAGTATGTGGAAATGGCATTGCAGTATCAGCGTCTCGATTCAGAAACAACGGATTTTGTATTTGAAGAGACCGATCTGGATGAGATCATACGGGGGGCTGTAAAAAAATATGCAAGACAGTTTATTGCAAAAAAAATCAGTCTATGTTATGAACCGGTTGAAACAAGCGTAGTTACGGATAAAAAATGGCTTTCATTTGTTATAGAACAGGTAATATCAAATGCAGTTAAATACACAAAGACAGGAAGCATTAAGATTTATCTGGAAGATGGAGATGGAACCATGTCGGTGCCTTTGCCTGAAATCGCCCATGCAAAAAAGACAGAAATGGGAAACGGCAGTACAAGTTCGGTTTGCCTTGTCATCGAAGATGCCGGAATCGGAATCCGTGCAGAAGATCTGCCCCGTATCTGTGAGATGGGATATACCGGATGTAATGGACATGAAGGGCAGCATTCGAGCGGAATCGGTCTGTATCTGTGCAGTCGTATTTTGAAAAAACTGGGACATACATTTGCGATCACATCAAAAGAGGGTGTTGGGACAGTCGTAAAAATCGGTTAAAACTATTATTTCAAAAAATAAAGCAGTATCATATAACAGAAAATGCAATCTTACGATAATGTAAGATACAGCAGGGAAATGTAAGCTGATTCGATAGCTTGCATTTCCCTCTTTTGTTATACTTGATACAGTCCTTAAGGAAATGAAACAAGACTGCTGTGATAAAAATAATGATGACTGCAGGAACAATCTGAGCATAGAAAAGACAGGGAGGAGTCTGAAATGGCACTTTTAGAGGTAAACAATTTAAAGAAAATATATACTACGCGGTTTGGAGGAAACCAGGTAGAGGCATTGAAATCCATGAATTTTTCTGTGGAAGAAGGAGAGTATGTGGCGATCATGGGAGAGTCCGGATCAGGGAAAACAACACTTCTTAACATTCTTGCCGCACTGGATAAACCGACTGCAGGAGAGGTCCTTTTGAATGGAAAAAATATCGTAACGCTTCGCGAAAAAGAAATCTCTGCATTCAGAAGGGATCATCTTGGATTTGTATTTCAGGATTTTAATTTATTAGATCAATTCTGCCTGAAAGATAACATTCTGCTTCCACTGGTACTTGCAGGAGTAAAACCGGAGCAGATGGAGCCGAAAGCATACCCTCTTGCAAAAAAACTTGGGATTGAAGAACTTTTGGAAAAATATCCATATGAGATTTCCGGCGGGCAAAAACAGCGCGTGGCAGTTGCACGTGCACTTATCACAGATCCGCAGCTGATCTTAGCGGATGAACCGACCGGGGCACTTGATTCAAAAGCGACAGACAGTATTCTGTCATTGTTTAATCAGATCAATGAGGACGGACAAACGATCCTTATGGTGACACACAGCATCAAAGCGGCAAGTCATGCGAAACGTGTGCTGTTTATTAAAGATGGGGAAGTATTTCATCAGTTGTACAGGGGAGATATGAGTATCGAAGAACTTTATGCGAAAATATCTGATACACTTACCATTTTAACGACAGGTGGTGAGCGTCATGAATAGACTTTATCTGAGGCTTGCATGGAGCAATCTGAAAAACAGCAGACAGTTTTATCTGCCGTATGTGATCGCTGGGATGCTGTCAGCCATGATGTTCTATACGATGTGTGCGATCCAGGGAAATGATGGACTTTCGAAAATGCGCGGGGGCAGCAGTGTCCAGATAGTTCTATATTTTGGTGTGGTCGTTGTCGGTGTGTTTGTCAGCATCTTTTTATTTTATACGAACAGTTTCATTATGAAACGCAGAAAAAAAGAACTTGGAGTTTATAATATTCTTGGTATGGAAAAAATCCACGTTGCCAAAATTATGGCGTGGGAAACAGTATTTTCCTTTTTGATCGCAGTTGGCGGAGGTCTGATAACTGGAATCGTATTCCAAAAATTACTTACCATGTTTTTATACCGGCTGACCGGTCTTGAGGCGGCGATTCCATTTTATATTTCAGGATGGGGATGCCTTCATACCGCTGAGATGTTTGGTGCTATTTATGTGTGTATCCTTCTTTATAACCTGATGCAGATCCGGCTTTCGAATCCGGTAGAACTGCTTCACAGCGGAAACACTGGAGAACGTGAACCAAAAACAAAAATCATTCAGGCGGTTCTTGGAATTTTATGTATTGTAACCGGTTATTATATCGCGATTACAACGGATAATCCGGTAAAAGCGGTCAGTCTGTTTTTTGTGGCGGTTATGTTAGTTATTGTCGGAACCTATTTCCTTTTTAATGCCGGCAGTATTGCATTTTTAAAATTGCTGCGGGAAAATAAACGTTATTATTATCAGACCAGACATTTTACAACGGTTTCCGGCATGATCTACCGGATGAAGCAGAATGCAGTGGGACTTGCCAATATCTGTATTTTATCTACAATGGTACTTGTTGTGATCTCGATGACAGTGTGCATGTATGCAGGAATCGAAGATGAGTTGAAAACACAGTATCCGGCAGAGCTTGAACTGATATTTTATGATCCGGATGGACAGCAGGATGCACAGACATTTAACCGGATGGCAGATGAAATTGAGCGTGTGATAAAAGAGAATGGAAGAGTTATCACAGGAAAACAGAAAGGAAGCTATGTAGGAACTGCGGTGGCGATGACCGGAAATAAAATTACGGTACTGGATCGATCTGCTATGGATTTTTCTAATATGTATGTACTGGAGATTATGACAAAAGACGGCTTTGAGGAATATATGCAGGAAACGATCCCGGATATACCGGATGGAAGTGTGGCAGTGATGATGGATTCTGTATATGAGCAGGATACGATCGTAATGGGAAATACAGAGTATCCTGTGGAACAGTCCATGAAATTTCCAATAAGAGATGCAGTGTCAGAATTTGTGGGTGGTTCGGTTATCCTTATCGTAAAAGACGAAAACGCGTTGGAGAATATGCGAAAGCAGCTTGCGGCTATGGAGACAGAAGCATATGGGGAAGAGCGGACTGTGGATCTTACTTATGTGATGAACTTTGACATGAGCGGATCAGGAGAAGAAAAAATCGCCTGCGCCAATGCTGTGCGGGAACGTGTCAGTGAATGGCAGAATGATGAGACGAATCCTAAGACCATGCGATTGGACTGCAATGTAATATCGAGAGCAGAGGGACATATTGATTATGAGACGAGCAATGGCGGATTACTTTTCCTGGGGCTGTTTTTAGGAAGCATGTTTTTAATGATCACAGTACTTATTATTTACTATAAACAGATATCAGAGGGCTATGAGGATAAAGAACGGTTTGCCATTATGGAAAAAGTCGGAATGAGCAACGAAGAGGTAAAAGCGACGATCCGTTCCCAGGTGCGTATGGTATTTTTCCTGCCACTTGCTACGGCGGCATGCCATCTTGCAGCCGCATATCCGATGCTGAAAAAACTGCTTGCTCTGGTGTCATTATATAATGGAACTTTATTTGCATGGTGCTTAGCCGGTACGGTGCTGGTATTTGGTCTGATCTATCTGGCAGTTTTTATAATTACATCAAAAAGTTATTACAAAATTGTGGGAAATCAGGTATAACTTATAAGTAAGAGAAAATTACAGAAAATGAGGATGATCATGAAACAGGTAAAAAATATCATATTTGATGTGGGAGATGTCCTGCTTTCTTACCGGTGGAAATATATGCTGATGGATTACGGATTCACAGAGGACGAGGCAGTGCGTATTGGAACGGAAATGTTTGATGATCCGGAAGGATTGTGGGGACTGCTTGATCTTGGGACAGTTTCACAGCAGGAGATCATTGAACGTTATTGTAAAAAATATCCAAAGGATGAAAAAGTGATCCGCTGGTTTATCGGACATGGAGAGTATATGCCTGTGGCAAGGCCGAAAGTCTGGGAACTTGTGCACAAACTTAAAGAACAGGGATATAAAGTGTATCTGTTATCGAATTATTCAGAGGAATTATTTAAAAAGCACACAGAATATGCAGATTTCATGAATGATATTGATGGACTGATCGTTTCCTATATGATTCACAAGGCAAAACCGGATCGTGCAATTTATGAGGCACTCTGTGAAAAATACAGATTAGAACCATCAGAATGTCTGTTTTTTGATGACCGTCTGGAAAATGTGCAGGCAGCAGTAAACTACGGTATGCAGGCAAAGCAGGTGTTGTCAAAAGAGGGACTTGTGGAGGATCTGGAAAAAATAGTACAGGGATGTGAGATCTTTTAGTATCAAAAAAGCTGTGAAATGCACGAAATAAGCACTTCACAGCTTTTATTAAGCAGACAACGGGAATCGAACCCGCTGAAAACATCTTATAAATATTGAAAAATCAATGTATTTATAGAAATGTGGAGTGTCTTGTGGAATACTTTTTATAAATTAATATGATTATCCTCGCAAAATTTTAAAAAGTGTTTTTGATTTGTTTTGGTATCTTTAAGGTCGAATAATTCTAACCAGTGGTGATATTTCTGCTCCTTTTTCTGTTCGGAAGCATTTTTAAACAGGGTATCTTGCATGTATTGATCGATTTGGTTATCTATAGCAGCGCGTTCACTGGAAAATGTCTGCATATAGGTACTTTTCATAATATGATCAGTTTTCCATCCACCGCGTTCCTGGGCGTATTTATCCGGAATACGAAGTACTGCCATGACGGATGCGTTTACATGCCGAAGATCATGGAAAGTCATGTGTGGAATACCAGCTTTGGTTATAAGACGGTTAAAACGTTTTGATAGCGCTGTTCCGGACAAGGTTACAAGCTGATCCGTCTCTATTTTGTCAATTAACTGTTTCAAATATTCAGGCAGGCGCAATGTGCGATCCCTGGTTGGCTGTTTTCCTTTATTTTTTACGACGGCGTTATTATGTTCGTCTTTTACAATAACTTCTTTTATTGTAATGTAGCATCCGTCAGAAGAGATAGATTTTGATTTTGTGAGTCCAAGAATTTCTGATTCAGTTAGTGATAACCACATAGCGAGGAGAGCAGGAAGCTCAATAGGTGTATCTTTTACAATCTGGTAAATCACATCAGGGGTAGAAATCTCGTGTTGATTGTGTTCGATCTGCGGTAGTTTTACGGTACAGTCGAGAGCTGGGGCATAAGTATTAATAACGGCAGTAATGAGACCGTACTCATTAATAACGGTTTTGGCTTTTATCTGTCGCGGATTTTTCTTTCCGGTGGTTCGTTTGGATTCAGTATTAACGGCATCGCGTAAAAGTTCTGTGGAAAGCTGCGAGAGTTTGCAATACATAATGCTCTTAAAGGCATTGCGCTGTATGGTCCGGTAACCGCGTATTGTTGCAGGGGAGAGCACAGCATCAGAGGACTGGATGTATTTGTCGATAGCTTCGTATAGAGTTAAATTAAGTGGGCGTTTCATGAGTTGCTTATTTGCCATGACCTGAGCTTTTAGCTGATTTGCTTCTGCGACAGTTTCGCCGGTAACGGATATGTATTTTTTAATTTTCTTTTGACGTCCGGTTTTTGGGTCGATCACAGGATTACCGTGTTCATCGAAACAGAGTTCAGAGTGATCATAAATTTTTTTTCGTATATTTCCGCTGGGCAGTTCGCCTTTTCTTTTCTTTGGCATGATGAATACCTCTCTTGATTGAAATACCTATCAAAATGTGTTGGAATCTATATAATGATTAAAAGGCAAAATCATTTTGTTGTGACAGAGTTTTATGGAAAGTAGGGGTGTAGCTCTTCTAATATTTTATGGTAATCTTCACGATGAATTGTATTGGTTGGTAATTCGTGTCGGATAAGAGGTATCATAAAATTATCTGATAATGTATTTTTGAATGCATCGCTCTTTTTTTGCTGAGCAAGAGCCTTTTCTCCATAATATTTTTCAGAAAAATGTGATGTGCCATCTAATTCTATCATTATGAAAGGCTGATATTCAAAAAAGGTTTGTTTATGGTGTGTACTCCCTAATGTGGTAAAATATCTTTTTTGGCATTTACAAATAATAAAATCCACGTTTTTGTTAAGCAAGAGTCGACGTGCAGTGTCAAGTTCCTCTGGATGATCTTGCAGATCATCTGTGCGTATTTTAATAAAAGAATGTAGACTTACCTGTGGGAAAACGTAAAATAAAGAACGTTCGGTTGGATTAGTAATTAATTGATCCAGTGCTTTATTGATGTAATAAAACATACGTGCCTCATTGGAATTCATGATGGAAGAGGCTTGTGTATAAAATGTATCTGGATTATTCATGACGTTGCTAACAATTTCATTGTCAAGTGATGGAAGAACTTGATGGCTAGTTTGGAGCTGTTGCTCATCAGACATTGAATTGTTCTGTAAAACGCTGTTTTGAGAGTTTGCTTGATCGGACGGATGCTGCCTGTTTTTAAATAATGAATAAATGGTATATATTGCTATAGCGAAAATTATCAGACTTATGATGTGATTCATAGGCAGATGCAGATAATGCGAACCAATCCAATACATCAATGCAAGCAAAGCGGATATACTGATGATGGTTTTTAAGGAAAAGCGTTTATATATGCAATAGATTATGAAAATGAAAAGAACCGTATCAATGAACTGAGGCATAAAAAACTCCTTTCGCGTCGTGTGCATTTACTTCGATTTGGTCAGCATCGTTAAGCTGAAAATCGCAATTTAAAATATGTTTCATTGCATGAGAAAAAGCAGATCGCTGTTCTTCTCGAGATAGTGAGGATTCTATAAATATTGTGTAACTATCATCTTCGTTTAAAACAACGGCTTCTTTCGTTGTACTACGGGGAAAATGTATTAATTGAACCTGGTAATCAATCGTCAATATTCCTTCGTTCCTTTCTCTTTAGGGCAAGAATCATAGTGTGAGCAGCTTCTAGGTCTTCAGGGGCTGCATCTCGTGCAGCATCAAAAAGCATTCGTAGTTCTTTGTTATCAAAAATCTCTTGTGCCATTTTGGCAGTTTCATCGTTTAAGTAATATTTTTCACCGCCCTCTTTTTCTTCGCCAGACATTAAATAATCTACGGATATATTGAAATAATCTGCAATTAGTTGAGCGTTTTTACCGCTAATTAAGTTGCGTCGGCTTTTCCAGTTGGAAATTGTAGATTGCCTAATTCCAGTTGCTTTACAAACATCAGCTGCGGTAATACCAAATTTTTGTAATAATTGTTCAAATACCTCGTACATTTTGGGGCTCCTTTGTAGTACTACAGGGGAGATATATTAATTGAATCTGGTAATTAATCGTCAATATTTTTTCGTTCTTTTCTCTTTAGGGCAAGAATCATAGTGTGAGCAGCTTCCAGATCTTCAGGGGCTGCATCTCGTGCAGCATCAAAAAGCATTCGTAGTTCTTTGTTATCAAAAATCTCTTGTGCCATTTTAGCAGTTTCGTCATTTAAGTAATATTGTGGGGCTTGGTCTCCATATCTTAAGTAGTCGACAGATGTGTCAAGAAATAAAGCAATTTTTTTTAATTTTTCATCCTTTGGAATACTGCGTCCGTTTTTCCAGTCTGAAAAAGTGGATTTTGTTATGCCGGTTCCTTTTGCAACATCTGAATCCCTATAACCGAGAGAATCTCTTAATTCGCAATATCTTTCATACATGCCGTTTTACCTTTCTTATGCAGTTCTGAAATCAGTACAAAAAGGTATTGACAAATTCTGAAATCCGTTTTAATATATAAAAGGGTTCGGAAATCAGAACAGAATACTTGTTTATATTATAATTTGTCCGCAAACATATTATAACTGATTTCCGAACTTGAATCAATATAAAATTCGGAAAGGAGAAGAAGTGTACAGTAAGTATGTTAAGTTGAGAAACGATAAAGGTATTACAGATTATCGTGTGGCAATAGATACAGGAATTAGAAGATCTACTTTTTCAGATTGGAAAAGTGGGAGAAGTAAACCTAAAACGGATAAGCTTAAAATTCTTGCGGATTATTTTGGCGTGTCTGTTGATTATTTTTTAGAGGATAACGCAGAGTAGGGTTGAGAGGGAAAGAACATTATGAAATATTCAGTAAAAAATATTCCTGCAAATTTAAAGAAATATAGACTGGAACATCATAAGAAGCAGGTAGAGATGGCTGCTTTCCTGGAGATGAATTATCAAAATTATTCCAAAATGGAAAGAGGATGTTATAAGCCATCTCTGCAAAAGTTTGTGGAAGTTTGTGAAAAACTTCATGTTGCACCGAATGATTTGTTGAAAAACTGAAAATAGTTAAAAATTTTTTTCTAAAATTTTTTGATACAATTCTTTGTGAGTTTTATCGGAAAATTTGCGGATATAAGAATTGATGTAATCGTAGTAGAGGGTGTCTATCATTTTTCTATAATTGATGTTTTCATCATCGGTTTTAACCAGAGCATGAAAAATAATGTCTAGGGATAGACTTTCAGCTTTGTAATTGCCTGTAGCGTGAGCAAAATCTGCCTTTGCACGTTCTTCTTCAATAATGTGTACTATATCGAGAAATTGGAGCAGTTCATTATCGAATTTTTCTATATATTCCTGTTTATATTCATCAAAACTGCGTCCTTCTTGTAAAAGATCGTTGGGGGTAAGCATAAGAATATCGCAAATTTCTAGAAGCTTGTCAAGAGAAGGCTGATATACGCCGCGTTCCATTTTGGAATAATTTTGATAATTCATTTTTAATAGGTCAGCCATTTCAGTTTGTTTTAGGTTGTGAGATATACGATATTCTTTGAGATTTTGAGCGATGTGAGTGGTTTTTGTGTCTCTTAAAAACATAATTCCTCCAAAAATAGAACAAAAAGACCTAAAAATATATTGACAAATAGGTTCTACAGTTCTAATATAAAAATGTGATAGTTAAACTTAATATTTAATACTGATTATAAGCTAAATTAGCGTATGATTCAACGAGATTTTGAGAAAAAAATAATTGCGACGTCGCAATAGCGGAAAGGGGTGTTTGTATTGCCAAAGACAAAACTGTGTGAAGACAAGGAAAGTGCGCGTTGTGACTTTGTTGCTGGAATGATTGTAGGTGGTTTGCGTCGCAATAATATGTCAACAGATATTGCAAGCAGGAAAGCCGGGATGTCGGAACGGACTTTACGAAATAAGCTGCAGAATCCTACCAGTATCAAATTGGGAGAACTTTATAAGTTAGCAGATATGGTTGGAATCAGTATTAATATTAAATACAAGGATATTCCAGACTAAAGGAGGCAAAATTTATGAACAACATTGTCTTTGATGAAGAGAATCCTGTAACTTCTGATCAACTCATTTGGGCTTTATTTGGAAAGAGCACGGAGGATGTGGCAAGGATGTTTCGGGATGGGAAAAATGGTGAATATGCTTATTTATTTAAAAAGAAAGACGCAGTCAAAGAGAAGAAAAAGGTTGAGTAAGTGTCAATGATATTAGAAAGCAGGTGAATAATATGGATCGGGACAACAAACGAGAGATAACAATCTCCATTTCGGAATCTATTTATGAAGAACTTCAAAATGCTGCAAAACAATTATCCGGATGGGAACGTGAACAGCTCCAGGGAACAGAACGAGAGATATCCGATTCATGGGAACCGGAGGATGTGGTAACAGCGGCTGTGATCACATGGCTGTCGGAGAGGAGAGAGTAAAATGAAGCGTTTAGCTTGTTTAGTTTGCTTAACGGTAATATTGATTGTTGGTCTGATGATCGGAGTATTAAGTCTTTGTTTAATAGCCAGCGCTGTCATTGGACATGTAGAAGTTGTAGCGGTAGGAGCATTACTTATTGTTAATCTTGCATTGCTTGATTTGTGTCGTTCCCTATAGACATGGGAGGAACTTCTTTATATGAGAGAATTTATTATTATTGCAGTAAGCATCGTGTTTGTAATTATCGTGTATCCAATAGTATTGCCTGGTTGGCCAGTTATTTTATCTGTACGTGGTTTGTCAGAGCAAAATGCAGGACAGAAATACAAATATCAGATATTGTTTAAATTGCGTAGCTGCAAGGATGTTGAATTGATTTTGTATTCTGACCAGTTGTATAAAAGCATGTCGTCAGTTTTCTTTATAAGACACATAGAAAATCATAGAGAATATTACAGATTTAGGTACCAGGACAAAACATACACGATCCCAAAAGAAGAAGTTGAGGCAGTCGAATTTGCAAGATCCTGGAACATAGGCTGGTGGTAGGAAGGAAGCTGGTCATTACGGTGTGGTAACTGTAGTTGTGATCACATGGTTGTCGGAGATGGGTGATGAGATGAGTATTTTAACTATTACGATCATGGCAATAATTGTTAATTTTGTTATTGGAATTATTGCTGGTTTGATTAGTAAAGATGGGCGCGTGGCGATAGGAGCAGCAATTATTGCTGATATGATATTGTTTACATTGTATGTGTTTTTGTAGACATGGGATGAATACGAATTATGGGCGGTGATGATATGGATTTAACAACAGGCATAGTATTTGGCGCTGATTATTGCGGGGATGAAGTAAATGAACTTGCAGTTGCTTCATTTAACTATGTGAAACAGGACATAGCGGATGTCAAAAAAAGATACATAAGTTTAGGGTTTCATCTTCATGAGATGGAGCTGTGCGGATACCATGAAGAATTAGGATATGACAATTTCTATGAGTGTATTGAAAAGAACTTTCATATGGATAAATCTGCAGTATCGCGTGTGATCTCGGTATGGAATGAATTTTGTTCAAAAGATGATGCGGATTCCAGAAAGATGTGGATCGATGACAGATATGAAAAATATTCCTACTCCCAGTTAGTAGAAATGCTTCCGTTAAAGGAACAGGAACGCCGCAGAGTTACTTCTGATGTGACAGTATCGCAGATCAGAAATTATAAAAAGTCGTTAAAAGAGCAGACATCGAAAAAGAAAAAGTCTGTTGCGACGTCGCAACCAACGCCGGAGAAAAAGGTACCGCCGTATGAAAGAGGCTGTATTACAGGCAAAAATCCAAATGGAACCTGTGCGTGCTGCGGCTGTAATGAAACAGTAGAATGCTGTGCTGACTGTAAGGAAGACTGTAATGGAAGATGCGGATGGATAGAGGATAAAGAACCTGTTATAATGCAGCTGGAACTTCCGATTATGAAGAACATGACACAGAGAGAAGATTTTATAAACAGTTATAAGTCTTGGAATATCTGGTGTAAGAACGAATATACCGAAGAAACATTTTATCGCTATGATCTGCCGGATGGCTATGCGATCGTGGTAAAGAATTATCCGTACTATACAGAGTGGGATAAGAAAGAATATGAAACAGAGGAATATTATCTTCTTTCTCCGGGATATCATCACTTTGCAGAGTGTGGGACAAACATGACGCAGTTAAAAGAGCATTTGAAGAATATGAATAAGAAATAGCAACCTGTCTGCACGGCAGCTCCACGACCGTAGCATCAAAGCAATGCAGACGATCGGTTCCTGGAAACGGGAATCAGAAAAAAGAAGCCCTGTGACGGCAATCACAAGGCTTCCGGGAAACATTTCTTAGAAATGCCACCAAAACAACAAGTTTATTCTACGGCATTTCTAAGAAAAGTTCAATCTGAACAGATGTTTCCCTTTATTAATTTTTATGGAACCTTGATAACTAAATGGACTTGTGCGGGTGGAAGTGTGAAATTTAGAACTTTCAGAAAGCCTCATTGACGGGGATAAAACGTAACAGTCACGAAAGAAAGAGGAGAAGACCGTGATGGGGCTGACAGGCTCTCGGCAGTGTGCGGTTATAGAACGCTGCCAAAAGAAAATAAGGGACGCAAATTTGTCCCTTATAAGCACAGGAAGATTATATATTGTTGGAATGTTACGAGGTGATGACTCTTTTGTTAGTAGTTACAATTATATACATAGTATCAATAACTATTCTATTTATTTATTGCTATAAAGTCAAGAAAGTGCAACGGGCTGCTGACAGAAATAGAAGAATATTGATAGAACATGCAACAGCGCTTCTGATGAAGCAGGAATATTTTGTATCTGCAATATGTCGTGGAAATGTACAAGATCCAAAGTTTATAATAGAAATTTCGCATTTCCTGACAGACTATATTTTTAAATGTATTTTAAAAGGTACTTTTGAAAGTGAAGGAATTGAAAAGGCACATTTATGGCTGGTAATGAAATACCCGGAACTGTTTGAAATTTATAATACGATGGAAAATAAAGCATCGCTGACCAGCAGGATGCAGAAATGGAAAGACGTAGAAAGGAATTGGGTAAAACGTTTTGAATTGGAAAATGGAGATGTATGGGAAAAATATGTAGTGTGGAGGCAGAAAGCGGAACGAAAAGGGAAAATGTCATATGAGACAGACTGCATTTTTGAAGAGATAAGAAGTGAATTTTCTACATGGTGTCATTTAAAAAACAGAATACCATTTGAAATTATGCTTTTTATGAAAAATGCTATGAAAAAATACGAAGAGGTGTAGCAGGAGTAAGTATGATGGATGATCTGAAAATATTTGAAGAACAAAACGGATCACTCCAGGAAGAATACAATACCTGGAGAAGACATGCAGAAAGATTAAATCTGCCACAGTACAAAATTGATTGCGCATTTCAGGAAGCAAGAGAAAATTTTTCCGTATATTGCAGTTTGAAAGAGACAATTCCTTTCCTTGTTATGTGCCGTTATGAATTGATATATAACCTTTTGGAAGGAACAACGATGTGATAAAGCATTCCTGTGTTTATAAGGGATTAATTAATCCCATACAGATTTCACCTGCAGGAGAATCGAGTAACGATGAAAGGAGGAAGATTCCCATGGAAGAGTTTATGAAAGAATATGGTGGTGCAGTAAAAAGAGGTGCAGTGATTATTGCAATTACAGTATTGATCTTGTTCATTTGCAATCCAACGGAAGGCGGAATTGCTTTGGAGCAGTTCAAAACAGCATTCACGAATTTCTTTACAAAGATGAATGCATTAGGCTGATAAGTAAAGTGGCTGGAGTAAAAAACAGGCGGCAGCAAATGTTCAGTTGGTCTTTGACATTTACATGCTGCCTGTACCTTTTAAAAGGAGGGAAAATTAAATTTGAGTGAAATGTTTGAACCAAGCCCGGAACAGTTTGGTGTGTTCTGGGATTTTTTAATGCAGCCGGATGTTACGGATGTGGATTATAACGGTTCTGCCCTGTGGATCACGGATCTCAAAAAGGGTAAATACAGAGCAAAAGAAGCGGAAGAAAAAGTTACAGAAAACTTTTTAGATGCCTTTACACATAACATTGCAAATTGTGTGGATGCACAGTTTAACAATGCAAATAAGGTATTAGAGGCAGA
>NZ_QSCK01000024.1:0-67478 GCF_003463035.1 Roseburia sp. OF03-24
TGGTGTGAGAGGTCGGGAAATCACTCAGATTTCCCTCCTACTCGATTATACGGTGATATGGATTTTAAAATACTTTGCTTAATGGGAAAATTCTGTTAGAATAAAAAACATCACGACGGAAGGGAAAAATAGACGATATAATGAAAAAAGCAGTATTTTTTGATATAGACGGTACATTATGGGATTTTAAGATGAATATACCGGAAAGCACAAAAGAAGCATTGAAAGAACTAAGAAAAAACGGGCATTATGCCTTCCTGTGCAGTGGAAGAAGCAGATCCAATATCAAAAGTCCCAAATTACTGGCACTCGGGTTTGATGGCATTGTGGCAGCATGCGGCACACATATTGAATTCGAGGGAGAAAAGTTATTTGAACTTTTACTGACCAACGAACAAATCAAACATATTCTTACAGTACTTAGAAAATACCAGATACCAATGGTACTAGAGGGACCAAATTATATTTATGTGGATGAAAAAGACTTCAAGGATGATCCATATGTCATTTATCTGAGAAATGAGCTTGGGGAAAACCTAAAAAGTATTACCGGAATTGCACAATATGAGGTAAATAAGCTGAGTGCGGAACTTGGAAATGCAGATGTAGAACTTGTCAGGAAAGAACTGGGAACGGAGTTTGATATGATCGTCCATGAGCCGGATGGAATATTAGAGATCGGGCAGGCGGGGCATTCCAAGGCAAGTGGCATTGAGCGTCTCTGTGCGTTTCTTGGAATCGCAAAAGAAGATACTTATGCATTCGGGGATAGTGCTAATGATGTGGAAATGCTTGAATTTGTGGCACATGGGATTGCCATGGGAAATGGTACGGATGTGGCAAAGAATGCGGCAGAATTTATTACCACAGATATCCATAAAGATGGGATCTGGAACGGACTGAAACATTATGGGCTGATCTGAATAAAAGACAGGGGGAAAAATATGGCAAATATCATGGATTATATGGACTGGCGCGGAGATTTATCGTTTGAGGCAGATGAATTTAATGAAGTTGATAATCTGATTTTAGCGCAGCTTGCATATGTTGATTTTGAGGGGATCGTTACAGCAGAGGAAAATGCGCCGGCTGTACCGCTTAAGGAGGCATCCGGACAATTTTGGGAAAAGAATGATAAAGACGAAATCTTGGCACGGGTATCCATGACGAAATCGGCCCCGTTTGTTATGGAGAAAATGGCGGAAACAAAACGTTTTTCGGATGTAAAACTACGCTGCTATGTCAATGAGATACGGGATGAGGAACAGTTTCAGTTTTCGGCGGTCTGTGTGGAACTGCCGGATGACAGCCTGTATGTGGCATTTCGCGGAACAGACAACACGATCACGGGCTGGCGGGAAGATTTTAATATGGGTTATCTGTCAGAAACGCCGGGACAGCTCCGGGCAGTGGAATATTTGAACCGTGCAGTGACAGACAAAAAGCAGAGGGTGCGTGTCGGCGGCCATTCAAAGGGTGGAAATTTTGCCGTGTATGCCTCCGTAAAATGTGATCCGCAGATCCAGAACCAGATTTTAAATGTGTACAGCAATGATGGTCCGGGATTCCGGAGCGATATGGTGGAAAGCACAGAGTACCAGCGCATGCTGCCGAAGCTGCACACGATCCTGCCGGAATCTTCCATTGTCGGAATGCTCTTAGAACATCAGGAGTCGTTTGAAGTTGTCAAGAGCTCAAACAGCGGGATCCAGCAGCACGATGCCATGTCATGGGAGGTACTCGGAAGATTTTTTGAACATGTGGATCAGGTTGCGGCGCAGAGCCTGTTGTTGGATGAAACGATAAAATCATGGATTTACCAGTTAGACGGGGAAGAGAGAGCACAGATCGTGGAGACGGCATTTGATATGATCGAAAAAGTCGGGATCCGTACGGTAGATGATTTTTACCACAGTAAATGGAAGAAAATACAGGAACTGATGAAAGAAACCAGTAAACTTTCACCGGAGCGGCAGAAACTGTTTTCAAGAGCCTTAAAACTGCTTTGGATGGAAGGAAATAAAGCAATGAAGGAGACAGTAAAACAGACCGTAAAACGCACGGTAAAACAGTCTCCGCTGAAAAAATAAAAAAAGTATAAAATCACAGAAAATGAGTGAACTTATAAAAAAACGAGAAAAAGAGAGAAAAAATAAGAAAATATTGGAATAAATAATTATAAATAGAAATATATTTGGTTGCAGATTCAAATATAAAAATCTATTATATGAACCATAAGTTAGCACTCAAAAGAAATGAGTGCTAATAACTACTCAAAAGAAATAAAACAGATGATCATAAGCAGGAGGTAAGCAACATGAAATTAGTTCCATTAAGCGACAGAGTCGTATTAAAACAGTGTGAGGCAGAGGAAACCACAAAATCAGGTATCATCCTTACAAGCAGTGCACAGGAAAAACCACAGGAGGCAGAGGTTATTGCCGTAGGTCCTGGTGGAATGGTTGATGGAAAAGAAGTTACCATGCAGGTAAAAGCCGGACAGAAGGTAATTTATTCAAAATACGCAGGAACAGAAGTAAAATTAGACGGAGAAGAATACATTATCGTAAAACAAAATGATATTCTTGCAGTCGTAGAATAAATAATTGTTCAATGTAAAACAGATTTTTATCATTAATAAATTTCAGAAAGAGGTAGACAGATATGGCAAAGGAAATTAAATATGGCACAGAAGCAAGAGCAGCATTAGGTGCAGGTGTAGATAAACTGGCAAATACCGTAAGAGTAACATTAGGACCGAAAGGAAGAAACGTAGTACTTGACAAATCCTATGGTGCTCCGCTGATCACAAATGATGGTGTTACGATCGCAAAAGAGATCGAGTTAGAAGATGCATTCGAGAACATGGGTGCACAGCTTGTAAAAGAAGTTGCAACAAAGACAAACGATGTTGCAGGTGATGGTACCACAACAGCAACTGTTTTAGCACAGGCAATGGTACAGGAAGGTATGAAGAACCTTGAGGCAGGTGCTAACCCGATCATCCTCCGCCGTGGTATGAAGAAAGCAACAGACAAAGCAGTAGAAGCAATTCTTGCAATGTCCTCAAAAGTAAATGGCAAAGACCAGATCGCAAAAGTAGCTGCAATCTCTGCAGGAGATGAGAATGTTGGTAACATGGTTGCTGATGCAATGGAAAAAGTTTCCAACGATGGTGTTATCACGATCGAGGAATCTAAGACAATGCAGACAGAGCTTGATTTAGTAGAAGGTATGCAGTTTGACCGTGGTTATGTATCTGCTTACATGTGCACAGATATGGATAAAATGGAAGCAGTATTAGACGATCCATATATCCTGATCACAGATAAGAAGATCAGCAACATTCAGGAGATCCTTCCTCTGTTAGAGCAGATCGTACAGAGCGGTGCAAGATTACTTATCATCGCTGAGGATATCGAGGGTGAGGCACTTACCACTTTGATCGTCAACAAACTGCGTGGTACATTCAATGTAGTAGCTGTCAAAGCACCTGGCTATGGTGACAGAAGAAAAGCAATGCTTGAAGATATCGCAATCTTAACAGGTGGTCAGGTGATCAGCTCTGATCTTGGTCTGGAATTAAAAGACACAACTATGGATCAGTTAGGCCGTGCAAAATCTGTAAAAGTCCAGAAAGAGAACACAGTGATCGTTGACGGTGCTGGTGACAAAGATGCGATCGCAAGCAGAGTAAACCAGATCCGTGGACAGATCGAGGAGACAACATCTGAGTTTGATAAAGAAAAATTACAGGAGAGACTTGCAAAATTAGCAGGTGGCGTTGCAGTTATCCGTGTCGGTGCAGCAACTGAGACAGAGATGAAAGAAGCAAAACTTCGTATGGAAGATGCTTTAAACGCAACAAGAGCAGCAGTCGAAGAAGGTATCATCGCAGGTGGCGGTTCTGCATATATCCATGCAACCAAAGCTGTTGCTGAGTTAGCTGACACCTTAGAGGGTGATGAGAAGACTGGTGCAAAAGTTATCTTAAAAGCTCTGGAAGCTCCATTATACTATATCTCTGCAAATGCAGGACTTGAGGGCGCTGTTATCATCAATAAGGTAAAAGAGTCTAAAGACGGTATCGGATTCAATGCAGCAACCGAAGAGTATGTAGATATGGTTGAGAACGGTATTCTTGACCCGGTTAAAGTTACAAGAACAGCATTACAGAACGCAACTTCTGTTGCATCTACACTGCTTACAACAGAGTCTGTTGTTGCTAATATCAAAGAAGATGCTCCGGCAGTTCCGGCAGGCAACCCTGGCATGGGAATGATGTAATAACAGGTCTCTAAGAGAAAAAACAATAGATTGTATGGCTTTGTGATACAATCTGTTGTAATAAATAAGAATGTGAAAAACACAGCAGATTGTAAAGATCTGCTGTGTTTTTTAAATTCATAGGAAATTACGCATCTCGCGGAGAAGAAGTTAGCTGTAAACAGCACCGCTCGAGCGCGAAAGAGTCGCAAGCGACTCTTTGTTCTAGGAAAATGCGTTGAAAATTGTGCTGAAAATAAGATTTTATATTTTGATGAATTACAAAAACAAATGCCGGTGAACAGATTTGTCTGACCGGATATTTACCGGAGCAGGCAGGCAAGCAGTCTGTCATTATCCTCTGGATTCATGATACAGAGCCGGATGTACTTGTTATCCAGAAATGGGAATGTGGAGCAGTCACGGATCATCATTTTTTCACGGATCGCACGGTCAAATAGATCCTGGGAAGTAAGGTCATCTTTTAAAATGCGTACCAGCATGAAATTGCCGCTTGGTTCATATACTTTAAAATCAGGGCTTTTCTGGAATGTCTGATAAATTCTTGCACGCTCTGAAGAGATCAGGTCTTTGGTAGCTTTGATGTATGCAGTGTCACGGAACATCGTCTCTCCGGCAACGACAGCCAGGGAATTGATCGTCCATGGATTTTTTCTGGTATTGATAGATTTGATCAGATCACGGTTGCCTGTGATCGCATAGCCGAGGCGGAGTCCCGGTGCCGCGAAAAATTTTGAGGTGCCACGTAAAATGACAATATTGTTATAATAGTTTGTCAGTGGCACAGCGGAGATATCAGCCATATTATCGGCAAATTCCACATAAGTTTCATCCACCATGACATAAATGTCATGTTCCTTGCATGCATCTAAGATGTGACGCATTTCTGTTCTTGTAATGCAGGATGATGTAGGGTTGTTCGGGTTACATATAACGATCAGATCAATGCTTTCGTTCAGATGAGAGATAAAATCATCAACATCTAAACGGAAATTATCCTTTTCGCGAAGCGGATAATAGAGTGTCGTACCTCCGCCAAGAGAGATCTCACGTTCGTATTCGGAATAAGTAGGACCGATGACCATTGCCTTTTTCGGGTGCTCAATCTGTATAAAAAGAGAGATCAGTTCTGTGGAACCGTTACCTACGATGACGTTTTCATATTCTGTACCGCAGTATTCTGCGATGCATTTACGAAGAGATGTATATTCCCTGTCAGGATATGTCGTGATCACATCGATCTGCTCGGAAAGAGCGGTACGAAGAAGCGGTGATACGCCAAGCGGGTTAACATTTGCAGAAAAACTGACGATCTCTTCTTTTCTGATGCCGTAGATCTGCTCTATTTTTTCTAAATCACTTCCGTGAAAATGGTCTTTGTGTTTTATCATTGCGAACTCCTCCAAATTGGTTTATAATCTATTATAATGATTGTCATTGAAAAAGCAAGCAATTAAAAGAGAAAAAGCGGGTGTCGATTTGCGAAGACGGATACAACAACTGGCAAGGGGAAAATTCGAACACTTAAAGCCATCTCTTTCAATTTCTGTGGATAAAATTGACATTACTGCAATGGAAGGAAATGATGTTTCGGGGGATTTTGTGATCACAAGCACAAATCATGTGCCGATGCGTGGAATCGTATATTCTTCCAATCCGAGGATGGAATGTCTGACACCACAGTTTGAAGGGGAAGAAATAAGGATTCGTTACCAATTTCATAGTTATGGTCTGGTTGAAGGTGATATTCAAAAAGGAGAGTTCTGTATTGTAGTAGAACAGGGTGAATATAACCTTTCTTTTGTTGTGTCTGTTTCTAAATTGTATGCGGAATCTTCTGTCGGGAAAATAAAAAATTTATCCGATTTTGCCAGACTGTCAGAAAATGATTTTGAAGAGGCATTTCATCTGTTTTATTCTGGAAAATTTAAAAATATATTTCATCCTGGTGAAAAAAGAGAAATGCTTTTGTATGAGGGATTGTCAAAAGGAACTCCCTCCGGTCAAAAGGTAGAAGAGTTTTTGATCGGTATTCATAAAAAGAAGCGTACAGAGGTTTTACTAAAAGAGAGCAATGCTGTATTTTATCAGGTACATGAAAACAGACTGGAAACTTTTCAGATAAACAGAAGCCAGCACGGTTATCTTGAAATCAGAGTCAGTTCAGATGCAGGTTTTTTAGCCTTGAAGAAGCCAAGGGTTACCGATGAGATGTTCGTGGGGAGCGTCTGCGATGTAGAATATTACATTGTGGCAGAAAAAATGCATGCCGGAAAGAATTTTGGAAAGATATGTCTGGAAGTGCCGGGACAGGAAACGTTAATTTATCATGTATGTGCCACATCAAAGCCGGAAAATGCTACAGAAAATGAACCTGTTTTTTTAGATATCCAGAAATCCAGAGCAAAATTAATGCAGCTTTATCTGGAATACCGCCTGAAGCGGATCGTGACAGGCGTATGGGCGAACCAGTCGGGAGTTATTTTAGACCATTTATCTACTTTGTGTAAGGATGAAAAAATATATGGACTGATGAAAGCACAGGCACTGATCATCAATCGCCAGAGACAGGAGGCATCCTGGATTTTAGATGATTTTAAACGGACATGTGAGGATCATACAAGCCCGGAATGGGGATATTATCTTTATCTGTGCACACTGATGGAACGGGAGCCGTCTTACGTAGATCGTCTGACGATAGAGGTGGAGCAGATTTTTAAAATGCATCCGGATGATTCAATGCTGTTCTGGGTGCTGTTATTTTTAAAAGAAGAGTATTATCAGAAACCGGCAGAAAGGTTAGAAGCAGTCCGGGACTGGATGCGTTATGATAACAGTCCGTATTTTTATCTGGAGGCATATTATCTGATCTGGCAGGACCCTTATTTACTGACAAAACTTGGAACATTTGAAACACGCATATTATACTGGACTGCAAAATGGGGTGTTATGACAAGGGATATTGCAATACAGGTAACGGGTCTTGTCGCAGGGAAAAAGGAGTATCATCCGTTTCTATACCGTATTTTAGAAGCATGTTATGAGGTAAAACCAGATGATGAAATGTTGACGACGGTGTTGGGATATCTGATCCGCAGCCAGTGCTTTGGTGCAAAATATCATCACTGGTATGAGCTTGGAATAGAACGAGAGATTCGTATTACAAGCCTGTATGAAGCATATCTTTTATCACTGGATGGAAGAAAACTTGAGCGTGTACCGAAGATGATTCAGATGTATTTTCAGTATGACAGTGGATTGTCCTGGCAGCAGAAGGCGGTTTTATTTGTCAATATTATTGCGGCAAAAAAAATACAGCCTGATGTATATCAGAAGTATCTGCCGATCATAGAACGCTTTGCGATGGAGCAGCTTGAGGCAGGTCATGTAGATGATAATCTGGCTGTGATTTATGATGAGATGTTTGCACAGGGTATCATAAATGCGGATATTGCACATTGGGCATCTGAAATTCTTTTTACACATAAGGTGATCTGCACAGATTCACGTGCCGCAAAGATAGAAGTTTATGAATACGCATGCAACAATGCAGATAATAAGGAAGCCGTGATCCGGAACGGAGCAGCATATTTTACCGTACATACAAAGGATTACTGCCTGATCATGGAAGATATTTATGGCAATCGTTTTTGCGGGGATATTGGTTATTACGAAGAGCCGTTGATGGACATTGACGGCTGTGTAAAGAAGTGTATGGAGTTTGCACAGGAAGAATTGCCTTATATTCTTTATTCCATGCAGCAGAAGGGCGGAGAAGAAGTTGATGACCCGGATTTTCCGGGTGTGTGGGCTGTTTTGAAATCACCGTTGGTAAGTGACCGCTATAAAAGAGATGTTGCAGAACAGGTTATATCATTTTATCGGAAAAGAAAGTATGAGGCAGGATGCCTGACTGGTCTGGATCATAAACTCTTATCAACAGCTTCGCGTCGTATGCTGATGCAGTATCTGACAGAAGAACATTTGTATGAAACAGCGTATCGAATGGCAGAAGAATGTGGATATGAGCATATGGATACGGCAGCATGTGTCTCTTTATGCAGTTATGCGATCCATACAGCAGGTTTTGAGGAAGATGATTTTCTGCTTGGATTTGCAGAGTACGTATTTTACAGGGGCATCTATAATGATGTAATTCTTATTTATCTCTGCAAATATTATAATGGCGCAACAAAGACCATGGCGGAAATCTGGAAAGCAGCCGGCGAGTTTGATATAGATACGTTTGATCTTGAGGAGCGTATTTTAAGTCAGATGCTTTATTCGACTGACTATATTGCGGATGTGGAAGATATCTATGAAAGTTATGTAAAAGGCGGGGGACGGGAACTGATCTGCATGGCATATTTATCTTATTTTGCAGATGCATGGCTGGTGCGGGATATGGTGGTACCTGAGTATGTGTTTGAACAGATTTTTGTACGCTATCAGGAAGGTAATCCGCTGAACGATGCATGTAAACTGGGGCTGCTGAAATATTTTTCGGAGAAAGAACACTTATCAGATGTAATGTACCGGGCGTCTGATGAGTTGTTGGAAGAGTACACATCACAGAACCGTTACTTTGATTTTTTTCTGGAGTTTGAGAAAAAATTGCGTTTGAAATATCATTTGTATGATAAAGCATTTGTAGAATATCATACAGATCCGGGACGAAAGATTATGATTCATTTTAGTCTGGATGGGGAGCATTATGAGCAATCGCTGCTAAATGAGGTTTATGATGGTATTTTTGTCAAAGAATTTATTTTGTTTTTTGGCGAATCTGTACTTTATTATATGACAGAGCAGGAAAAGACAGAGGAGAAGATAACGGAAAGTGCATGTTTAAATTGCAGAAATGTACCGGATGAAGAAAGTCATGGACGATATGAGATGTTAAATGATATGCTGATGCATCATGCGATGGGAGAACGCGATGCGCAAAAGAGAGAAATGAAACAATACTATGGAATGCAGATGGTAACAAAAGAGGTATTTCATATTTTATAAGTAAGAGGGAGAAAAGTGGAAAAAATGCCGTATTATCTGGGCATTGATCTTGATAATGACAATGCTGTGATAAGTTACTTCCAATTGAATATGAGAGAACCGGAGACGGTCAGTACGGTAGCAGGCAGTGAGGTGTACCAGATTCCTTTGATGCTGGCAAAAAAACATGGAATTGGTCAGTGGTTTGTTGGTGAAGAGGCGAAGCGTCTCGCACTTTTGCAGGGGGAGGAAGCAGTGTCCGGACTGCTTCATGCAGCCCTTTCGGGACAGGAATTTTTCGTGGAGGGAGAAACTTATAAAGCAGAAGAACTGCTGGCGCTTTACATAAAAAAACTGATATATCTGGCAGGAAAACTGGGGAATCCCGTGACACCTGATTTTTTGGTTATCACGCTTGAGCAGTTGTCAAGGGAGGTGACTGAACTCTTTATCCGTGTGGCAGAGCGGATTGGAATACACGATGGAAGACTGACACTCATTGACAGGAGAGAGAGCTTTTATTATTTTGCCTTCAGTCAGCAAAAAGAATTATGGCTGCATGATGTGTATCTGTTTGATAACCGTGGAGACGAAGTATGGTGCAGAAGACTTGAACGTGATCAAAGGACTATGCCACAGCTTGTCACGATCAGTGAGGAACAGCGCAATATAGACAGAGCAGGCAAGGATGCCAGCTTTTTGAAAGTTGTAACAGAAGCCGTATCGGGACATATTGTTTCAGCGGTATATCTGACTGGAGATGGTTTTGATGGTGAATGGATGAAAGAGTCTCTTTCTTTCTTATGTAAAGGCCGTCGGGTCTTTATGGGGAAAAATCTATATTCCAAGGGAGCGTGTTATGCAGCGGCAAGAAAGTGTATGAAAACAGAAAACAGCTGGCAGTTTGTCTATATGGGCGATAACGAGATGAAAGTAAACGTCAGCCTAAAAGTGCAAAGACAGGGGAAAACGGAGCTTTTGACACTAATCAATGCAGGGGATAACTGGTATGAGACAGTTGGAGAATGTGAGGTATTGCTGGATGGATCAAATGAGATCGATTTCTGGCTGCAGCTGCCAAACAGTAAGGAGGCGCAGATTGAAAAACTTACACTTGCGGATCTGCCAAAGCGGCCTCCGCGTACAACGCGTCTCCGTATCAAAGCACAGCCGGTTTCTGATATGGAAGTAAAGATTAAGATCAAAGATCTGGGGTTTGGAGAAATCTTTAAGAGCTCGGACAAAACGTGGGAATATATGATGTCACTGGGAGCAGTGAAATAGATGAAAGAGAGGCAGGAAAGACGAATGGGCGATTTGATCTTATGTAACCAGCAGTTGGCGGCGATGCCTTATTATATTGAAAATGTATCGTTAAATGTTTATTCGTTGGATGAACTGTGTTATTATATCAAAAATAATACCTGTCTTTTGGATGCGGATTTCATGGACGACGAATTGTGTGACTGGGTGGAACATGAGCTGGGGCTGCCGGAGGTGGCAGAGAACCTTAGACATATTAAGGATGGAGGGGGGGTTTTATCAGAATTTACCGGCTGCCTGATGTCTGCGTGTGGTTATTGCACACCAGAGGAACAAAAGCAGATCAGAAATACACTTCAGGATATGGAGCATAAATCGGCATTTGAATGCGGAAAAATCAAAGCTGACCGTTATCTTGAAAATCAAAAATACATAAACAGTATTACGGAGTACAGAAAGCTCTTGCAGTCGGAAGAGAATGAAAAGCCCCAGATGGTTGGTGCCGTGTGGCATAATCTTGGCACAGCATATGCAAGGCTGTTTTTATTTGAACAGGCAGCTGACTGCTATGCAAGGGCGTACGAAAAAAACGACGATGAAGAATCTTTGCGGGAGTGTCTGATGGCATGCCGTTGCAATCATGATGAGCGGGCGTTTGGACGCATGGTGGAATATTTTAAAATAACATCTGAGAAAGCAAAAGAAATTGCAGATGAATTGAGCAGATGCAGCAGAAGTGATGCGATATGTCAGTTTGAAACAATGCTTGATGAGTGGGATGCCGGGGATGAAAAGGTATGGGAGATGCAGCTTGAGGAATGGAAAAAACAGTACAGGAAGGATTGTATGGTATAAATGAAATTTTTTAACAGATGGAAGAAACGTAGTTTTGAAGAAAAAATGGATGATTTAAACCAGACTGTGCTGACGGAAAACAACATAAAAAATCCGAAACAGGTGGAACAATATGTTGTAGAGCGATTAGAACAGATGATCGATATCACACAGGAAATCGAGGAGGAAAAGTCAGAGTATCGCACAGTCACATCTTATCTTAACGACATTCAGAAATTAGAGGATCTTCCGGAGCCTGAAAAGAAAAAAATTGCAGATGTGGCACAGAATGTTGTGCAGTTAAACAGCGCGAGAAATTCGTTCCTGAATTCAGAAAAAAAACTGACTGATGCGCAGTTTGCGCAGCTTGAGCAGGAAGAGAAAGCCATGCCGGAAGCAATCAAGCGTCTCAGCTCGAATGAACTTTATCAGGATACTATAAAAAAAGATATGAAATACCTTGAAAGAGAAAAATCAAGGTGGCTGTTACACCGTGAATATCTGATGCATCAGCAGAAAAGTTTAAAAAATTTATTATATATCATTCTTGCGGTCGTGGCAGCAGTGGCAGTAACACTTATCACGTTACAGTTTGGATTTAAGGTTGATACATATTATGCATGGATGATACTGATTTTTGTTATGGCAGTGGCAGTTTGTGCAGATTATCTGAAGATGCTGCACAATGATTCTGAAATAAAATTAGCGGAACGAAGTGCAAACAAGGCAATTCTGTTACTTAATAAGGTGAAGTTTAAGTATGTCAATATCACAAATGCGATTGATTATGCCTGTGAGAAATATCATGTAAGAAGAGCTTCGGAATTGAATCAGCTGTGGCAGTATTATATGGATGCAGTGCGCGAACGTGAAAAATATCAGCGCACAAATGAAGATCTTGAATATTTTAACAGCAGACTGGTACGTGCCTTAAACCAGTATCAGCTATATGATGCACAGGTGTGGATCACACAGGCAGCTGCGCTGATCGATCCAAAGGAAATGGTAGAAGTTAAGCACGGACTGATTCTGCGCAGACAGAAATTAAGAGACAGGATTGAGTATAATGTCACAGAAATGAAAAACCAAAGGGAGGAAGCGTTAAAACTTTCTGTAAAAGCCGGAAATATGAAACCTCAGATTGATGAGATCATCAATGCGATTGACCGGTTGATGGAGACAATGTAGGTTTAGAACTGCGTGCAACATGTCTGTATAAGACGTGCTGCACGCAGTTTTTTGTCAGTTTGCTCTGTTATTTTCCACATCCCGGATCAAATTCCGGATTGCACATATAAAAGTTTTTGCTGTCGAGTTCTTCCAAAACAAGACGTAGACCCTCACCAAAACGCTGGAAGTGGACAATTTCCCGCTGGCGCAGAAAACGGATCGGTTCACAGACTTCCGGGTCTTTTACGAGACGTAAAATGTTATCGTAGGTAGTACGGGCTTTCTGTTCTGCAGCCATATCTTCAAACAGATCAGTGATCGCATCCCCTTTGCTTTGAAATTCACATGCATTAAACGGGATACCACCTGCCGCCTGCGGCCAGATTCCGGCAGTGTGGTCAACATAGTAAGGAGCAAAACCAGCGGATTCAAGTTCTTCCGCACTTAAACCTCTGGTAAGCTGCCGGACGATAGCAGCAATCATTTCAAGGTGGGCTAATTCTTCCGTTCCAATATCTGTCAGCAGCCCTGCTACCTTATTATAGGGCATGCTATATCTCTGCGAAAGGTAACGGAATGATGCAGCAGCCTCTCCATCTGGTCCTCCATACTGACTGATGATGATCTGTGCGATTTTGGCATTGGGTCTTGTAATGTTGACTGGGAACTGTAAACGCTTTTCATAGTTCCACATTTAACAGTCACCTCCTTCCCAAGGCCAGGGATCTGATGCCCAGCACCAGTAATTATCCGGATTTGCAGTGTCGATGGTAAGCGGTGTGTAATTTTGTGCGTATGCGCGCAGCGCTGTGCGCCGCAGATCAGCATAATGATTGAAATATTTTAAAGCATTTTCATCATCTGGATGAGTGTCAAGATATTCTGTGATTTCCACGACTGCAAAGCTGACCATGTCGATCCAGTGAAGAAGCTGTGATTGATTCATCTGACTGATCATCATCGGCATCTACCTCCTTTTGCAGCTAAAAATGGTTTATCCAGTTCTGGAAAGATTGTTCCTGCACTAAGTGCACGATCCGGTTCGTAAACAGAAGAAAATTGCTGCCAGGGAACATAGGCCATGGCGAGTACATGATCTGAATCGCAACTGGGATTCCCTGAAGGGGAGATACATTCCATGCAAGGCATAGATTCTGCATTTGGTGCAGAAGAAACAGGTGAACGTCCGCAGGAACGACCTGCATTCCCGGACATATGATAAGGTCTCATAATTGTTCTATTCCTTTTATCGTTAATTTTATAGTAAGATATGTAGAAAAGAAGATTTTTGTGCACGTATGAACATGATGTAAAAAAATAACTGAATATAGTCAAAAAAGCCTGCTTTTATATCGAAAAAAGCAAAAACGTGATTGATAAATATGTAAAAAGCCTGTAAAATAGATAAGTGATGTAGTGATAAGACGGCATAATACGAGAAAGGGGAATTAGAATGAAAAAAAGAATCGTTGCAGGAATGCTGTTTACGACAATCTTGTGTATGGCGTTCGGAGGCTGTGGAAATACGGCAGATCAGAAAAGTACAAACAGTGATGGCGCTGTGGAGTCAGTAGTACCGGGGGCAGAAGCATCTACAGAAATTGCTTTTGGAGATACGGAAGCGGATAACGGAGTGGTACAGCTGAAAGTCTGGTCAGAGGAAGATAATTTTGATATGTTAAACCAGATGATAGACAGTTTTAAACAGAAATATGCCGGGGAGGCAAAGCTTGAGATAACATTGGAGCAGAATGCAGATTCTGATACAAAGGATGTCTTATTAGGAGATATTCATAATGGTGCAGATGTTTTCTCGTTTGCGGATGACCAGCTTTCTGCAATGGTTGCAGCAGGTGCGTTATATCCGGTGCCAAATGCAGATGAGGTAAAAAATGCAAATTTAGAGGAGGCAGTTTCAGCTGCATCTATTAATGATACATTGTATGCTTATCCGATGACGGCAGATAATGGATATTTCCTTTATTATGATAAAAATGTTCTTTCTGATACAGATGTTCAGACGATGGATGGAATATTAGCAGCGCTGGATGCTGCCGGTAAATCGTTTTCCATGGAGTTAAATTCTGGATGGTATCTGTATTCGTTTTTTGGAAACACAGGTTTAGAGTTTGGTATCAATGATGATGGTGTGACAAACTATTGTAACTGGAATTCAACGGATGGAGCGATTAAGGGAATTGATGTAGCACAGTCTATTTTAAATATTACAACCAACCCGGCATTTATCAGTCAGCCGGATGGCGATTTTGTTACCGGAGTACAGAATGGTACAATCGGTGCCGGAATCAGTGGTGTATGGAATGCTGTTTCCATTAAAGAGGCTTGGGGAGACGACTATGGTGCAGTAAAGCTTCCGACCTATACAGTAGCAGGACAGCAGATACAGATGTCATCCTTTACCGGATATAAAATGATGGGTGTGAATACGTATTCAAAATATCCGGAATGGGCTGCAAAATTAGCAGACTGGCTTACAAACGAGGAAAACCAGACCATTCGTTTTGAAGAGAGAAATCAGGGACCGTCTAATACCAATGCGGCAGCGTCGGATGCTGTAAAACAGGTACCGGCAATCCAGGCTGTTATTGCACAGTCTGAGTTTGGTAAACTGCAGCGTGTTGGAAACAGTTACTGGGATGCATGTTCTGCATTTGGTGATACGATGGCAGCAGGCAATCCATCCGGACAGGATCTTCAGGAAATTATGGATATACTTGTTGATGGTATCACGGCATCCACGGCTAAATAAGTAACAGGAGGACAAATCACATTATGAAAAAACAGGGACGTTTCAGCACAAAAATGATCATACTGATTCCAGTGTTTGTTCTTGGAATTGTGTCCATTATTTCGAGTATTCTGGCAGTAAGGAATATCCGTAAAGTCAATGCAAATGCAACACAGATCGCAAATGGCTATATGGTCTGTATCGCAGATTTAGGGTCGATTCAGAAAGAAACGGAAAAAATTCACCGTCTTGGATTATCACATATTGTTGCAACAGATCTTGATTCCATGATTTCTCTTGTAGATGTCATCCGCTCAGAACAAACGGTGCTTGATGGATATCTGTCAGATTTTGAACAGTTTATAGATGATTCGGATCGTGAAAATTATGAAGCGATATTGTCAAATTATGATGGGTTAAAATATGAGATCGCAAATCTTATGGCATATAGTGCAAATGGAAATAAAGAGGCTGCCTATGCCTTGGCAAACGGCGCGATTTCAGAGTATGCAGACAAGATTGATCAGAATATCACGGCAATTCAGGAAATAGTAAATAACAATGCGGACACAGCAAAAACGCAGTTGACGGCTGTATATAATTATTCACTGACTGTTAGTTTTATTACCATTGCGGTAAGTATAGCATCTCTGCTGGTTGCAGTATTTTCCGTATTAAAGATGGTAATTGTACCTCTTTCTAAAACACAGAAAGAGATTACCGGAATCATTGACGGTATTGATAAACGGGAAGGTGACCTGACTAAACGTGTGACAATCATGTCGAACCAGGAAGTGGCAGCAGTCGGCAGTGGCATTAACCTTTTCATGGGAAAATTACAGGATATTTTTAAGACGATCATTCATAATTCAAAACGTATGGAAACGGTAGTCAATGAAGTCCGTGAAAGTGTTATGACATCAAACAGCAGTGTGTCTGATCTGTCTGCATTAACGGAGGAACTTTCAGCTACCATGCAGGAGATGTCAGATAATGCTTCTTTGATCAATTCCAATACGGAATCTGTTGCGGGAGAGGTAAATCAGATTGCGGAGCGTACAACTGAGATTAATAATTATACGAAGGAAATGAAAGGTCATGCGGATTCCATGGAATCTGCTGCGCGTTCTAATATGGAATCTACCGGCACGAAAGTCAATGAGATTCTTGAGGTGTTAAACAGGGCGATTGAGGACAGTAACAGTGTAAATCAGGTAAATAGCCTGACGGATGATATTTTGAATATTGCAAGCCAGACAAACCTGCTTGCATTAAATGCATCTATTGAAGCAGCCAGAGCAGGGGATGCAGGACGCGGTTTTGCTGTTGTTGCAACAGAGATCAGTCAGCTTGCAGCTGCCAGTCAGGAAGCTGCAAACCGTATCCAGCAGATCAACAGTGTTGTAACTCAGGCAGTGCATAATTTAGCAGACAATGCAAATGGACTGGTACAATATATGAACGAGTCGATTCTTCCAGAGTTTGAAGAATTTGTAACGGCCGGAAGTGAGTATAAAAACAAGGCAACCTACATAGAGAATGCCATGAATGAATTCGAATCAAAGACGGATTCATTAAAGAACACAATGATTGAGATACAGAAATCGATCAATACGATTGCACATGCCATCGAGGAGGGGGCAAAAGGTGTCAGCAATGCGGCAGACAGTACACAGGTACTTGTTACAGATATGGAGAATATCTCAAGCCGTATGGATGAGAACTTTGAAATTGCAACCGATTTAAAGAAAGAAACGGCGATATTTACAAAACTATAATGCTGGCATTGCACCTGAAGGGAAAATGTTTTAAGTATGCAGAGACAGGAGAACGATCCTGTCTCTGCTTTTTACCGTTATATTTCGATTTGTGAACTTGTCAGCAGGGAAAAATTGTTATATAATGACGTGTACGGCATTTGAAATTTGAAAATCTTTTCCGGATCATAAAGATGGAAAATGAGAATACAGGAGGAAAATAAAAAATGAGCAAAGTAAGAACAAGATTTGCACCAAGTCCGACAGGAAGAATGCATGTGGGAAATCTGCGTTCTGCATTATATGAATTTTTGATCGCAAAACATGCAGGCGGCGACTTTATGCTTCGTATCGAGGATACGGATCAGGAGCGCTTTGTAGAAGGTGCAGTTGATATTATATATCATACCTTAGAGGAGACAGGCTTAGTACATGATGAGGGACCAGATAAAGATGGCGGTTATGGTCCATACGTACAGAGTGAGCGTATGAAGACCGGTATCTATATGAAATATGCAAAAGAACTGGTCGAAAAAGGCGAGGCATATTACTGCTTCTGTGATAAGGAGCGTTTAGAGTCTTTAAAAACAGAGGTGGATGGTAAAGAGATCATGATGTATGATAAACACTGCCTGCATCTGAGCAAAGAAGAAGTAGAAGCAAATCTTGCTGCTGGCAAACCATTTGTAATCCGTCAGAATATTCCAAATGAAGGAACAACAACATTTCATGATGAACTGTACGGAGATATTACGGTAGATAATGCTGAGCTTGACGATATGATCCTGATCAAATCTGACGGATATCCAACCTATAATTTTGCAAACGTGGTTGACGATCATACCATGAACATCACACATGTGGTACGTGGAAATGAGTATCTTTCCTCTTCGCCAAAATATCAGCGTCTGTATGATGCATTTGGCTGGGAATCACCGGTTTACATCCATCTGCCGCTGATCACGGATGAAAACCACAAGAAACTTTCTAAGAGAAGCGGACATTCTTCTTTTGAAGATTTGTTAGAGCAGGGATTTTTAAGTGAAGCAGTTGTAAACTATATCTCACTGCTTGGCTGGAGTCCGGAAGATAACAGAGAAATTTTTACCTTAGATGAGCTGATCAAAGAATTTGATTACCACAGAATCAGCAAATCACCGGCGGTTTTTGATTATACAAAATTAAAATGGATGAATGGTGAATACATCAAAGCTATGGATTTTGACAGCTTCTATGAAAAAGCAGAGCCATATATCCGCGAGGTGATTACAAAGGATCTTGATTTAAAGAAAATTGCAGCAATGGTAAAGACCAGAATCGAGGTATTCCCGGATATCAAAGAGCATATTGATTTCTTTGAGGCGCTTCCGGAATATGATGTGGCAATGTACACGCACAAGAAGATGAAAACAAACGCAGAAACATCTTTAAAGGTATTAAAGGATGTACTTCCACTGTTAGAAGCACAGGAAGATTACAGCAATGACGCATTGTATGCAACATTATTGAAATATGTGGAAGAGACTGGCGTGAAGAATGGCTATGTAATGTGGCCGATCCGTACCGCTGTTTCCGGTAAGCAGATGACGCCGGGTGGTGCAACAGAACTGATGGAAGTGCTTGGAAAAGAAGAATCCATCGCGCGCATCAAAAAGGGTATTGAATTGTTAGAACAGTAAGATTTTTTGACAGGCAGGGAGATTTTAAATTTCCCTGCCGTTTCAAATCTATGAATTGAGGTAATCTATGAGCTTTAATGCATCACAGACACGGGCAATCCATCATAAAAATGGACCCATGCTCGTTCTCGCCGGACCAGGTTCCGGAAAAACCCTTGTAATTACGGAACGCACGAAATATCTGATCGAAGAGTGTGGGATAGATCCGGCGCAGATTCTTGTTATCACATTTACAAAAGCTGCGGCAACAGAGATGAAACGCAGGTTTCAGCGGAAGATGAACAGATCATGTCCGGTAACATTTGGTACATTCCATGCGGTTTATTTTGCAATCTTAAAGCATGCATATAATTACAGTGCGGATAATATTGCGAGAGAGGAACAACGCTATCAGTGTATGAGAGAGATCATAGCGAAGGAACATCTGACCTATGAGGATGAGACGGAATTTATCACTTCCTTGCTGGGGGAGATCAGTCTGGTCAAAAATTCAGGAATACAGATCGCAAATTATTATTCGAAAAACTGTGCGGAAACTGTGTTCCGGAAGGTGTACCGTGAATATCATGAGTTTTTGTATAAAAACAGACTGATCGATTTTGATGATATGCTGGTATACACGAAAGAACTTTTTGAGCAGCGCCCCGATATCCTTGCGGCGTGGCAGAATAAATACCGCTATATTTTGATTGATGAGTTCCAGGATATCAACCGGATTCAGTATGATATTATAAAAATGCTGGCAGGAGAGCGTAAAAATCTGTTTATCGTGGGAGACGATGACCAGTCAATCTATCGTTTCCGCGGCGCAAAACCGGAAATCATGCTGCATTTTAAAGATGATTATCCGGAAGCGGAGACTGTTCTTTTGGATGTGAATTACCGTTCGACAAAAAATATTGTGGCAAGTGCCGGCTGTCTTATCAGTCACAATAAAGAACGCTTTACGAAAAAAATCGAAGCTGCTGACCAGGGAGACATTCCGATCGAGTGGCAGCAGTTTGAAAGCCAGCGCAAAGAAAATGCGCGTATTATCTGGGATATTCAGGAGGCAGTGGAAAGAGGGGCAAAATATGAGGAATTTGCAGTACTTTTCCGTACCAATACGCAGCCGAGACTTCTGATGGAGCAGTTGATGGAATATAATATACCATTCCGGACAAGAGACACTGTACCAAATTTATATGAACACTGGATTGCAAAAGATATCTTTGCATATATAAGAATTGCGATGGGAAGCAGGGAAAGAAGGGATTTCCTGCAGATCATGAACCGGCCCAAACGCTATATCAGCAGGGAATCATTAGACGAGGAGACGGTGGCATTTGATGTATGGGAATGGTACTATGAGGAACAGCCGTGGGTGGCAAAGCGCATCGAAAAATTAGAGGGCGATATCCGTATGTTAGAGAGATTAAGTCCGTATGCGGCGATCAATTACATCCGGAAGGCAATCGGATATGATGAGTTTTGTACAGAATATGCGGATTACAGACGTATCAAAGCGGATGATCTGTTTGATGTTTTGGATGAGCTCCTGGATGCAGCGAGGGAATATAAGACTTATGATGCGTGGTTTGACCACATTGAAAATTACACAAAAGAGCTGCAGGAATTTTACCGCGTGCAGAATCAGAACCCGAACAGTGTTGCGTTAGCAACATTACATAGTGCAAAAGGTCTGGAATATGAAAATGTCTATATCATTGACGTCAATGAGGGTGTCATGCCATACAAAAAAGCAGTGCTGGAACCGGAAGTGGAAGAAGAGCGAAGGATGTTTTATGTAGGAATGACGAGAGCAAAAAAAAATCTGCATCTTTTTTCAGTCAAACAGCTGAACCATAAAGATGCAGAAATTTCCCGTTTTATCAAAGAAGCGCAGCCAACGGAAAAGAAGAAGGATTAATCATCCATCTCCTCGAAGGCTGCCTCGTCTAAAAGTTCGTCAAAACGGTCGGATACAGCTTCGTATTCATCATCATCCTCGATATTATCAAGGGAAGGATTGCCTTCACTGTCCTCAGAATAACGATAAATAAATACTTCGCCTTCCTCGTTCTCCTCGCCATTTTCATCGAGTGGGAGAAGTGCAATGTAATCACGTTCGCCAACAGTAAAAATGGTAAGAATCTCACATTCTACCTGACTTCCGTCGTCAAGATCAAGGGTTACAACGATATCTTCATCGTCATTGTTCTGGTTGAAATCACTCATGCCGATACCTCTCTTTTTTGTAATGGTCCTAATAAAGACAAAGACATCATAACATAATCGGGTGTGAATGAACATATTTTTCTATACAAAATGTAAAAAAAAAGGTATACTATTTTATTATAGAAAAAATACCGGGGTACGATAGAAAAGGTGGCAGACAGCATGGATTACACGATCAGAGAAGGCGATTACGAAAAATTAGGAGTACAGAAAAAGAATGATGCAGTTATTTTCACATTTGAAGGGGAAAAAGAAGAAAACTGCAGCATTCTTTTTTATGGGAAAAAAGCAGAGCATGTCTGCAGAATTCCTGTACCGGAAGAATATTGCCGCGGATCAGTACGTTCTGTAGCTGTAGCCGGCAAGTTATGGAAAAATTTAAGATACAATTACGAGATAAATGGAAAAATCATTACGGATACCTATGCGACCCGTATTATAGGCAGAGAAAAATGGAACGATAAAACCCGCAGTGAGAATGATTATTTTATCTGTGGCGGTGCATATCCGCAGCCGTTTGACTGGGGAAATGACAGACAGCCGGAGATTAAACGACAGCAGATGGTTATGTATAAACTGCATGTGCGTGGCTTCTCCATGGATGATGCATCCTGTCCGAGAAAAGAGAGGGGGACATTTCGTGCAGTCGCAGACAAAATCCCGTATCTGAAGGCACTGGGTGTTACGACAATAGAGCTAATGCCTGCTTATGAGTTTGAAGAGCAGATAATACCAAAGAAAATGACGCTGCCGGATTATCTTAAATGGGACAGCCAGAGCGATGATCTGATCAAACCGGAAATAGTACAGCCGGAGAAAAAAATTAATTATTGGGGATATGTTCCGGGCAACTATTTTGCTCCAAAGGCTTCTTACAGCAGCAGTATAGATGCTGCGTCTGAGTTTCGGGAGATGGTGCGCACATTACATCAGAATGGAATGGAATGTGTGATGGAATTTTATTTCGCACCTGGGATGAATCAGAATGTGATTCTGGATGCACTGCGGTTCTGGGTACGGGAATATCATGTAGATGGATTTCATCTGCAGGGGGATGCACTGCCGGTTACAGCAGCAGCGCAGGATCTTCTGCTTAGCAGAACGAAGTTATTTTATACGCACTTTGATCCGATCCTGTTGGAAAATGCAAAGAAATATCATCATTTATATGTATATAGTGATGAATATCTGTATCCGGCAAGGAAAATGCTGAATCATATGGAAGGCAGTCTTAACGAGCTTTTCTGTCAGCAGAGAAAGCAGAACAGTGTGGAAGGTTTTGTCAATTACATTACAAATAATAACGGATTTACCTTGTGGGATCTGTTTTCCTACTGCGAAAAGCATAATTTGGAAAATGGTGAGGATAACTGCGATGGAAATTGCTTCAATTACAGCAGTAATTGCGGCGCAGAGGGAAATACGAGAAAAAGATATATAGATAATTTGCGGAAAAAACAGGTCAGAAATGCATTGACCATGGAGTTTTTGGCACAGGGAGTTCCACTGGTTCTGGGAGGAGACGAATTTTTAAATTCACAGCAGGGCAATAACAATGCGTATTGTCAGGACAATAAGACAGGCTGGCTGAATTGGAAAAAACAAACAAAAGAAAGCTGGCTGTATGAATTTGTGAAAAAACTTGCAGGTTTCCGCAGGGAACATCCGATCATTGCTTCGGATCATCCGATGGAGCTAAGCGATTATGGGCGGAAAGGATTCCCGGATCTTTCCTATCATGGGGAGAATGCATGGATTTCTTCAATACCGGCTGACAGACAGGCTGCGGGGATGCTCTATTGCGGCGAATATGAGAAGAAGTCAGATCAGACACCGGATGATTATATCTATATTGGTTATAATTTTCACAGTGGTCTGTCGCATCTTGCACTGCCAAAACTTCCGCAAAATAAAAAATGGTATCTTCTGATGACTACGGCAGTGGAAAATTCATTTCTGCCGGAAAAGAGACTCCTCGAAGATCAGCATCTTTTGGCAATCGAAGGGCAGTCAATCAACATTGTAATTGGAATATAAAAGTAGTAAAGAGGGTAAAAGAATATGATAAAGGCATGGAAACATTTATGTACGATCCTGCATCACAAAAATTTAGTCCGGGCAGGCTGTTTTAAAATCGGACTTTATAAACAGGGATTATTGCATGACATGTCAAAGTATACGCCGACAGAATTTTTAGTAGGATGTAAATATTATCAGGGAACGATGAGCCCTAATAATGCAGAACGTGAAGATAAAGGATATTCTTCGGCATGGCTTCACCATAAGGGAAGAAATAAGCACCATATGGAATACTGGATGGATTATGGTGTTGGTGATGGGAGAGATGGTCAGAAACCGCATCGTGGGATCTGTGGTATGAAGATGCCAATTCAGTATGTGGCGGAGATGTATGTGGATCGTGTTTCAGCATCAAAGAATTATCAGCGGGATAAATTCAGACCGGACAGCCCGCTTCAGTACTATTTAAAAGGCAGACAGCATTATATTTTAAATGAGGACACGAAAGCGATGTTAGAACTTTTACTGGTTATGCTGGCAGTAAAAGGGGAAGATGAAGTAAATCATTTTCTGAAATATGAGGTATTAAAAGGAAAGGTTCCTTATGAGAAAGAATACCTCATTAATTTCAGAAAAAATCTGGAAAAAGGCAGTGCATATCGTCTGGAAGAGGAGCAGTGAGAACGAGCAGCCTGCCTGTGATAGGATGTGAAAATGTTAAGCGGTAGGAGTGAAGAGCCTGCCGCTTTATTGTTTTATCTGTTGGATTATAAAGAAAATCCCCGATCAGTGGATGACCGATCGATTTTAAGTGAACGCGGATCTGGTGTGTACGACCGGTCTCTAAATGCAGCGACAGCAGAGATAAACCATCGTGATAAGCAAGGCGTTCATAATGTGTGACGGCACGTTCTCCGTTTTTATAGTCGATCTGGCGTTCGATCGTCGATCCATCCACGCGTCCGATCGGAGCATCGATCGTTCCAGATTCAGGTGTTTTTCCGGAGACAATGGCGATATATTCCCTTGATATCTCGCGTCTGGCTGCTGCGGTACTTAATATAGCAGAACTTAACATGTGCTTTGCAATGAGGGTCAGCCCGGTTGTGTCACGGTCGAGACGATTGACACAGCGGAATGTATAAGGGATATTCTGGTCGTTATAATAGCCACATACAGCATTCGCAAGTGTATGGTCGTAGTGGTTGAGGGACGGGTGGATGGGCATATATGCCGGTTTATCCACAGCAAGGATGTCCTCGTCTTCATAACAGATGGAAAGCGGCAGGGAAACTGGCAGAATATGTGCGGAGGATGTATTTTCTTCCAGGTGGATAAAAAGTTCGTCGCCGCCAGATATACGTGTGCGCATGTAAGCCCATTCCCCGTTTAACAGGACGCTTTCGGGTGTCTTTTTCAGTTGTACGAAAACAGCATTTGGATATCCTTTTAGAGAGAGATACTCACGAATGCTGAAAGAATCATATTCCGGCTCTATCCGGTAATTAAATTTTCGAATCATATGGTCATTATATAATAAAACTTTGAAAAAATAAATGGGGAAAAGCACGCACAACCTGGCAAAAACATAGAATGTATCAATAAAGCTTTTAAGGTGCGTTTTGAAAACATTCTTATCTCCACTTACGCCAGAGCAGGAAAACGAATGCCTGAAAAAATTAAAAAAAGGTAGCCTTGAAGCAAAAAACGAACTGACACTTCACAATATGCGTCTGGTTGCGCATGTGGCAAAAAAATATCAGAACTCGGAAGAAGATATGGAGGATCTGATCTCGATTGGAACGATAGGACTGATGAAGGCAATTGCAACGTATAAAGAAGATTATGGGAGCAGGCTGGCAACCTATGCAGCCAGATGTATCGATAATGAACTTCTGATGTATTTTCGGGCAAAGAAGAAAGTGTCGCGTGAAGTATCGTTATATGAACCTATCGGTATGGATAAAGAGGGAAATCAGATCCATCTGCTTGATATTGTGGAGAGTGAAGAACCGGATGTTGTGGAACTGTTAGAACATACAAGGCAGATTGAAAAGCTGCTTGGGCTGGTTCCTAAAGTGTTACAGGAAAGAGAATTGTTTATTATTGTACATCGTTATGGACTTTTTGGGAATAAGGAGATGACGCAGAGAGAAATTGCTTCTGCAGTTGGAATCTCACGTTCATACGTGTCACGTATTGAAAAAAAAGCATTGGATAAATTGAAAAAAAGTTTTTGCGAATAAGGTTGTATTTCTTACTATGAATGTGTTATACTTAGGCGACGGCGGATGTCGCCGCCTTATGTTCGGATTTATATCAGGTCTTAGAAGCTGGGTATGGAATTGCTCAGTGTTTCTATGCACAGGTTGTCGTGTGCATATGTCAGTAAAAATCAACTGCAGCATTTCTGCTGTAAGAATCAGATGAATCAGAAAAATGAATAAAAAGGAGGAATACGTTGTATAGTATTGTATCAACAGCGATCATACACGGAATCCAAAGTGTGCCGATTTCTGTGGAAGCAGATGTGAGCGATGGCATGCCTGTATTTGAAATGGTAGGATTTCTTGCTTCAGAGGTACAGGAAGCAAAAGAGAGAGTGCGCACGGCACTGAAAAACTGTGGCTATGCATTGACTCCAAAACATATTACGATCAACTTTACACCTGCTAACATCCGGAAATCCGGATCTGGATTTGATCTTCCGGTTGCAGTTGCGGTCCTTACCGCATTTGGCTATGTCAGACAGGAACTGGTCGGAGAATACTTTGTAACAGGAGAGGTCGGGCTGAATGGAAAAGTACAGCCAGTAAATGGAGTTCTGCCAATGGTCGCGGAGGCAAAAGAACGAGGTATGAGGAAATGTATGGTTCCATGGGAAAATGCAAGTGAGGCAGCGCTGGTAGCGGACATGCAGGTGTTTGCCGTAAAAGATCTTGCGGAAGCTGTTACGGTTTTAAATGGAAAAGGGGAATATTATAATGAGCCATATAATATAGAAGAAATACAGGCAGAAAAGGCATTGGATTTTGCAGATGTATATGGACAGATATTAGTGAAACGTGCCTGTGAAACGGCTGTTTCAGGAATGCATAATCTGCTTTTGATGGGGTCTCCGGGTGCAGGAAAAACAATGATTGCAGAACGGATTCCTGAAATCCTGCCGCCCTTAAATGCAGAAGAACGGATGGAGCTTTCTAAAATATACAGTGTTTGCGGACTTTTAGAACATAAAAGAGGATTGATGCAGAAAAGACCGTTCCGTGCACCACATCATACGATCACACCGCAGGGACTTGCAGGTGGAGGTGCATTGCCGAAACCGGGGGAAATTTCGCTGGCACATAAGGGAATCTTGTTTTTAGATGAACTGACAGAATTTCAAAATGATACTCTGGAAATATTAAGACAGCCGATGGAGGATAAAAAAATATGTATCGCAAGACTGAATGCGAGCTATGAATATCCGGCTGATTTTATGCTTGTGGCTGCGATGAATCCCTGTAAATGCGGGTATTACCCGGATATGCAGAGATGTACCTGCACATCGGCAGCGATTAACCGGTATCTGAGGAAGATAAGCAGACCGCTTTTAGACCGGATTGATATATGTGTGGAAGTGCCGCCGATCGGATTTAAGGATCTTTACAATACCGGAAAAAGTGAACGGTCAGAAGAAATCAGAAAACGCGTTATACGGACACAAGAGATACAGAAAATGCGTTACTGTGGAGAAGAGTTCTGCTTTAACAGTCATATTCCGTCTTCTAAGATTTTTGAGTATTGTAAACTTGATAAAAAACAGGAAACTTACATGGAACGGATGTATAACAAATTAAATCTGACAGCACGGACTTATCATAAAATACTGCGTGTGGCACGCACACTGGCAGATATGGAAGAAAGTGAACAGATAAAAATGCGGCATTTAAATGAAGCGATCTGTTATAGAAATATTGATAAGAAGTTCTGGGAGGTATAGGGTGATAAATTATGCGTACTGGCTCTCAAATATTCCGGAAGTCGGAATACGCACCAGAAACAGGCTGATTGCCGCAGCAGGAAGTGCGAGGGAGATTTATGGACTGACAGAAAAACAGCTTCTTCTGATCCCTGGCGTGACGGAAAAACATGCTGCGAGGATCTTAGAGAGCAGAAAAAAAGATTATGATGCAATGTTTGAGGGGATGATAGAACAAGGAATCTGGTTTTTATCCAGAGAAGAACAGCTGTTCCCAGAACGTCTTGCCACAATCCCGGATGCACCATATAGCATTTATGTGAAAGGGAATATGCCGGCAGAGTGGAATAAAAAGACAGTGGCGATCGTTGGTGCACGCCGCTGTTCTGCTTACGGCAGATCAGTGGCAGAAAAAATAGCAGGAAAAATAGCAGAATCAGGTGCATGGGTTGTAAGCGGCATGGCATCCGGGGTTGATGGTGGCGGACATGCGGGTGCACTTGAGAAAAATGGATATACATGTGCAGTATTAGGGTGTGGGGTAGATATCTGTTATCCAAGATCAAATATTAGAATATACCAGGAGATACTTGAAAAAAATGGTGCGGTCATCTCAGAATATCCGCCGGGGACAAATCCGTCTGCGCCGCTTTTTCCTGCAAGAAACCGGATCATTGCAGGACTTGCGGATGTGGTGGTTGTTGTTGAGGCAAAAATAAAGAGTGGTTCGCTTATTACGGCGGATTATGCGTTAGAACAGGGGAGAGACATATATGCGGTGCCGGGACGTATATATGATGCGCTTAGCGGGGGATGCAATAATCTGATACGGCAGGGGGCAGGTATTATTTCTGATGTAGATGAATTCTTAAAAGAAATTGAATTACAGGGGGAGATAAATACCGGAGAAGATAATTTAAAAAATTTATTACTTGAAAAAGATGAGCGACTGGTGTATAGTTGTCTAAGTTTACGACCGAAAAACGTCGGGGAACTCTTGGAGAAGACTGGTATATTAGTACCGGACATAATGGACGTACTTGCAAGACTTCTGCAAAAAGGTTTTATTACCGAGACAGTTAAAAATTACTATATCAGAAAAATATGAAAGAAATTCTTAGACACAGCAATCTGCACAAATGGAACAGAGCTGCTGTCAGAAACAATAGATGGCACGTTTTGTACACTGCTCTATTGTCATGAATAAAAGGAGATGGATGCATGGCAAAGTATCTTGTTATTGTGGAGTCGCCCGCAAAGGTAAAGACAATTAAAAAATTTCTGGGAAAAAATTATGAGGTAGTGGCATCGAACGGACATGTGAGAGATCTGCCAAAAAGCCAGATGGGAATTGATACAGAGAATGATTTTGAACCCAAATATATTACGATCCGCGGAAAGGGAGATATCCTGGCAAAACTGCGAAAGGAAGCAAAAAAAGCAGATAAAGTTTATCTTGCAACTGACCCCGATCGTGAGGGAGAGGCGATTTCATGGCATTTGAGCCAGGCACTGAAGCTGGATGATAAAAATGCACAGAGAATTACTTTTAATGAGATTACGCAGAATGCAGTGAAGGCTTCGTTAAAAGAACCGCGCCAGATTGACATGAATCTTGTAGATGCACAGCAGACCAGACGAATTCTGGATCGTCTGGTGGGATATGAGATCAGTCCACTGCTATGGGCAAAAGTAAAAAGAGGACTTAGTGCCGGACGTGTCCAGTCGGTTGCGCTTCGCATTATCTGTGACCGGGAGGATGAGATTAATGCATTCATTCCGGAAGAATACTGGACACTGGATGCAGAACTGTCTGTAAAAGGTGAAAAAAAGGCATTGCTCGCCAAATTTTATGGAGATGAGAATGGAAAAGTTACAATTTCCAGTAAAGAGCAGGCAGACCGCATCATGGCAGAGATGCAGAAAGAAGAGTTTCACATTTTAGAGGTAAAAAAAGGAGAACGTGTGAAAAAAGCTCCATTACCGTTTACAACCAGTACGTTACAACAGGAAGCATCTAAGGCACTTAATTTTCCGATTTCAAAAACAATGCGTATTGCACAGCAGTTGTATGAAGGTGTGGATGTCAAAGGTCAGGGAACGGTTGGACTTATCACTTACTTAAGAACAGACTCTGTACGAATTTCAGAAGAGGCAGATGCACAGGCGCGGGAATATATTGCTGGAAATTATGGTGAGAACTATATTGCCAGTGAAAAAACAGCAAAGAAGAATGGAGCCAAAATTCAGGATGCGCATGAGGCGATCCGTCCGTCTGATATCAATCGTACACCTGTCATGGTGAAAGAGTCGTTATCGAGAGATCAGTTCCGCCTGTACCAGTTGATCTGGAAACGTTTTGTGGCAAGCAGAATGTCACAGGCGGTTTATGAGACAACAAATGTAAAAATTGGAGCAGGAAAATACCAGTTTACAGTATCTGCTTCTAAAATTGCATTTGACGGATTTATGTCAGTGTATACAAGCGATGATGATGAAAAGGCAGAGAATAATGTCCTGGTAGGCTCTATTGATGAGAATACAGTGCTTGGATTAAAAGAGTTTGATGAAAAACAGCATTTTACCCAGCCACCGGCCCACTATACAGAGGCATCACTGGTAAAAACATTAGAGGAGCTGGGAATAGGACGTCCGAGTACTTATTCACCGACAATCACGACACTGCTAGGAAGACGATATATTGTTAAGGAAGCGAAAAATTTATATGTGACGGAACTTGGAGAAGTGGTCAATCAGATTATGAAGGAATCATTTCCAAGCATTGTAGACGAACATTTTACCGCAAACATGGAATCGCTGCTTGATGGTGTTGAAGAAGGCAATGTAAACTGGAAAACAGTGGTACGTAATTTCTATCCGGATCTGGATGAAGCTGTGAAGGCAGCGCAGAAGGATCTGGAAAAAGTAAAGATAGAAGATGAAGTGACAGATGTTATCTGTGATGTCTGCGGCAGAAATATGGTAGTAAAATATGGTCCGCATGGCAAGTTCCTTGCATGTCCGGGATTCCCGGAATGCCGCAATACAAAACCTTATCTCGAAAAGATTGGAGTTGCATGTCCGAAGTGCGGTAAGGAAGTTGTACTTCGCAAAACGAAAAAAGGAAGAAAATATTTCGGCTGCGAGGATAATCCGGAATGTGATTTTATGAGCTGGTCAAGACCTGTTGCAGAAAAATGTCCGAAATGTGGCGGGTACATGGTAGTCAAAGGAAATAAGATTGTGTGTGCAGATGAACAGTGCGGTTATGTGACAGATCGTAAAAATGTTGAAAAAGATTCCGAATAATGAAATAATTTTAGGAAGAATATATTAAGAATATTGAATTTTCAGAATTGACGTGATAAAATATAGTACATCATGAAAGACATATATGTAGTCAGGAGGCACGCATTATGAGCGTTCAGTTGTTGGATAAAACAAGAAAAATCAATAAATTGCTTCACAATAATAATTCATCCAAAGTAGTATTTAATGATATATGCGACGTATTAAAAGAAATACTGGAATCAAATATCCTTGTCATCAGTAAAAAAGGAAAAGTACTTGGAACCGGAGTAAGACAGGATGTCGAAGAGATCAATGAATTGATCGTGGATGAAGTAGGAGGTTTTATTGATCCGCTTTTAAATGAACGTTTGCTTGGAATCCTGTCCACAAAAGAGAATGTTAATCTTGAAACATTGGGATTTGTGGATGATGTAAAAAAATATACAGCGATCATTACACCAATTGATATTGCCGGAGAACGGCTTGGAACATTGTTTGTATACCGTGAGAACCGTCAGTATGATATAGATGATATTATATTGAGCGAATATGGAACAACTGTGGTCGGACTTGAAATGATGCGTTCTGTAAATGAAGAAAATGCAGAAGAAACAAGAAAGGTACAGATTGTAAAATCTGCGATCAGTACATTATCTTTTTCAGAATTAGAAGCAATCACACATATTTTTGATGAGATGGACGGCAAAGAAGGAATCCTTGTTGCAAGTAAGATAGCAGACCGTGTTGGAATTACAAGATCGGTGATCGTAAACGCACTTCGCAAGTTTGAAAGTGCAGGTGTGATCGAATCGAGATCATCCGGAATGAAAGGAACATACATCAAGGTATTGAATGATGTTGTGTTTGATGAACTAGACAAGATAAAGAAAGAGAATCATAAGAATAGTTAAATGAAAAGGAATTTGTTACGCTATTTGAAAAACGTGACAAATTCTTTTTTTTATGAGGGTGCTTTTTACAGCATTCTGGCAGCATGTTCGCTAAAAAATGCAAAAAATGTCGAAAAAAAGAGAATTATGAAGAATCAGAACAAATTGTTGTACACGAAATCGTAAAATAATACAAGATACGGGGAAAAACAACGAAAAAAAGTAAAAAACTCTTGTGTTTTTTCTGAGATATTTTATAATAAAATAGAATAATGTAGAAAATAGTGCATGAAAGGAGCAACAGAATGTTTACAACGAATGCATTTGACTATACAAATATACTTGATAAAGCGGCTGATGCAAGCTGGATGCGTGAGAATGTTATCACTAATAATATTGCAAATATCGACACACCTGGATACAAGAGACAGGATGTTGATTTTGAATCTGTATTACAAAAGGCACTCGGTAAGACAAAATACAGCAGCCTTGATAAGAAGGTAAGAGAATTGAACCAGAATCTTGGAAAACTTACAGCGACATCTTATACGGATGCGGCAAATTATTCATACCGTCTTGACCGTAATAATGTGGATGAAAACACGGAAAATGCGGAGCTGGCTTCTGAATCATTGAGATATCAGCTATTGACGACAGCGATAACAAACAATTTTTCAAGAATGCAGACAGTCTTAAAATAAAAGAATAAAAAGAAACAAAGGATGGAAATTATATGGGATTATTTCAGGCATTTGATATCAGTGCAAGTGGTATGACAGCAGAACGCTTCCGTATGGATACGATTGCACAGAATATTGCAAATATTAATACAACAAGAACGGAAGATGGGACACCGTACCGGAGAAAGATTGTTACATTTGCGGAAAAGACAGAAACACCTTTTTCACAGTATTATGAGACGGCAAGAGCGAGAGCGGTTGGAAATGGTGTAAAAGTAACATCTGTAAAAGAAGATGATGAGACAGAAATGCGCATGGTTTATGACCCATCTCATCCGGATGCAGATGAAAACGGTTATGTTACATATCCGAATGTTAATACAGTAACTGAAATGACGAACCTGATTGATGCAACGAGAGCATATGAGGCGAATACAACAGCATTTGATGCAACAAAAAGTATGGTACAGGCTGCACTCAACATCAGCAAATAAGGAAAGGAATGACGGTAAATGGACATTACTTCGTTGACAGGGATTACATCAGATTATATTGAAAAAGTAGCAGAACAGAACAGACTCGTAAATACTTCAGATGACAGTTTCCAGTCAGTACTTGATTCTGCAATGAATGTGTTGACAGAAACAAGTGATTTGCAGAATGATGCAGAGGCTGCTCAGATAGAATTTGCCCTTGGGAAGGCAGACAATCCGCATGATATGCAGGTTGCAGCAAAGAAAGCGCTTACAGCACTTCAGTATACAACAGCAGTAAGGGATAAAATGTTGGATGCATATAAAGAGATCATGAATATGCAAATTTAATGAATGGAGTCAGATAACATGCCGGAACAGGTGCAGAATATATTAAATAAGATTACAGAGTGGTGGAAAAAATTCAATACAAAGCAGAAAGCATTACTGATCAGTATTGTGGCAGTAATCCTTGTTGCACTGGCAATACTGGCAGCAGTTGTGAGCAAACCCAATATGGTTACGCTGCATGAATGTCAGACAACAGCGGAAGCTGGTACAGTAAAAGATCTGCTGGATGGTGAAAGCATTTCATATCAGATGTCTCAGGATGGTCTGATCTTTTATGTAGATGCGAAGGATGAAGCAGCTGCGTCTATCCTGCTCGGCAAGAATGACATTCCGAGTCAGGGAGCTTCAATCGATAATGTTTTTGAGGGCGGATTCAGCTCAACTGAGGCAGATAAAACAAAAAAATATAAAGTTTATCTGCAGAAATATTTCGCAGAACAGTTAGAGACACTGTCAAATGTTGAAAGCGCTTCTGTTACTCTCGATATTCCGAATGATGATGGAACAATTCTTGCAAAAGATCAGGATTCATATGCCGCAGTCATTCTTACCTTAAGTGGAGATATGGATGAAGATCAGGCCGCAGGTCTTGCAAAATACATAGCAACACAGCTTGGTAATAAAAATACAGATAATATTCAGATTTTAGATTCTAATTCCAATGTTTTATTTTCGGGAGATTCTTCTGATACTTCGATAGGAACAGCAAACAGTCAGCTTTCAGTAAAATCAAAGGCAGAAAATCTTGTAAAAAGCAAAGTAAAAGATGTTATGGTTGGATCTTCCCTGTTTGATCATGTGGAAGTGGCACCGGAACTCGTGATGGATTTTGACACATCGGAAGAGGCAACCCATGAATATTACGCACCAGACGGACAGACGAATGGTATGGTTGGCAGCAAGAGCGAGTATGAATCAGATTCAGAAGGTGGCGCGGCTGCAACACCTGGAACAGATTCCAATGATGATACTTCTTATGTAATCGAAGATAATAATTACACACACAGTACAGTTACAGATACAACAACCAATTATCAGAATAATGAGAAAGTAACAAAGAAATCTTCCAATGGAGGAACTGTTGATTATGCAAGTTCTTCTGTTTCTCTGGTGGCAACAAAATATCGTATCTATGATGAAGATACATTGCGTGCATCCGGAGCACTGGAAAATATGACGTTTGATGAGTATGTTGCAGCAAACAGTGACCCGACACCGATCACGGTTGATCAGGAATACATTACAATGATCTCTAATGCAACAGGAATCCCGACTGATAAGATTACGATCATTGCGCAGGAAGAACCGGTTTTCCAGTATTCTTCCGGTGGAAGAAGTGCTTCCGATTATTTACAGATTGTGCTTGTGGTTCTGATCCTTCTTCTTCTTGGTTATGTGGTATTCCGCAGCACCAGAAAAGAGAAAACCGCAGAGATCGAACCGGAGCTTTCTGTTGAGAGCCTGCTTGAATCAACAAAAGAGAGCCAGGAAGAAATGCAGGATATTGGATACAATGAGAAGTCTGAGACCCGTATCCTGATCGAAAAATTTGTGGAAGATAATCCAGAGGCGGCAGCTTCATTATTGCGCAACTGGTTGAACGAGGAGTGGGAATAAGGTATGGCAACAAATACACAGGATTATACTGGAATACAAAAGGCGGCGATTCTTTTGATTGCCTTAGGACCGGAGCGGTCTGCTGATATTTTTAAACATTTAAAAGAAGATGAAATTGAAGAGCTGACACTTGAAATCGCAAATACCAGAAGCGTTTCACCGCAGGTTAAGGAAGATGTCTTAAATGAATTTTATCAGATCTGCCTTGCACAGCAGTATATTGCTGAAGGCGGTATTGGATATGCAAAAGAACTGCTGGACAAAGCTCTTGGTGAGGAAAAGGCACAGGAAGTTATTACGAAACTTACAGCATCATTGCAGGTACGTCCGTTTGAATTTGTGCGGAAAACAGATCCAAGCCAGTTACTGAACTTTATCCAGGATGAACATCCACAGACAATTGCCATGATCTTATCATATCTGACATCCGCGCAGGCGGCACTTGTGATCGGGGCACTTCCACCGGAAAAACAGGCGGATGTTGCAAAACGTATTGCAATGATGGATCGTACATCACCGGATGTGATTAAAGAGGTAGAGCGTGTTTTGGAAAAGAAACTTTCTTCACTTGTCAATCAGGACTACACGATTGTTGGTGGTGTGGATGCAATCGTAAATATTTTAAATACGGTAGACCGTACGACAGAGAAACATATCATGGAGTCTTTAGAGATCGAAGAACCGGAACTGGCAGACGAGATCCGCAAGAAGATGTTTGTATTCGAGGATATCTTGCTGCTTGATGACCGTGCAATCCAGCGTGTACTCCGCGATGTCGATAATGCAGATCTTGGTGTTGCACTTAAGGCTGCAAATGAGGAAGTACAGAATGTTATCTTTAAGAATCTTTCAAAACGTCTGGCAGCAATGATCAAAGAGGATATGGAGTTTATGGGTCCTGTCCGTATGAAGGATGTTGAGGAGGCTCAGCAGAAAGTTGTCAGTGTTATTCGTAAATTAGAGGATTCTGGAGAAATCGTAATCTCCAGAGGCGGAGGTGACGAGATCGTTGTCTAATCTTTACAAACCATGGTTCGTACATACAGAGAGTCAGAATGCGAGGGTGATCAATTCAAATGATCATATGCAGGAATTTCTGAAACAAAACATCATAAAAGAGGCACAGCCGAAAGAAGCACGGCCGGTAGGACCGGATGGTTTTGCAGAGGGAATCATTACTGAAAAAACAGATAATGTGATCCCTGTAGAAGAACCGGAACAGGATATGTCTGCTGCAAATGAAAAAGCGGAACAGATACTTTCGCAGGCGAGGGCACAGGCGGATGTGCTGATTGACGATGCAAGACAAGAAGCAGAAACGATACGCGAGAAAGCAAAGAAACAGGGATATCTGGAAGGACAGAGTACATTAGAACAGGAGTATGACCAGAAAAAACAGCAATTAGAACAGGAACAGCAGCGGAAAAAGGCACAATTGCAGAATTCCTACCAGGAAAAACACAAAAATATGGAAAGAGAACTGGTGGATGTAATATTGGATGTGTTTAATAAAGTTTTTCATGTCCAGTTTGATGGCAAAAAGGAGATCCTGCTTCATCTGATCGATAATGCTATTGCCAATATAGAGGATGAAAAGCGTTTCCGGATCAAAGTGGCAGGCGACAATGTCTCATTTCTGGAGGAACATAAAGAAAATATATTAGATTATGTGGGTCATGATATAGAATTGGAGATCGTTCCTGATTATACGCTGGATGAAAATGCATGTGTTATAGAAACCGATTCGGGAATCTTTGACTGCAGTCTGGATGTGCAGCTTGATAATCTGATGAAAGATATCAGATCCTTGTGTTCTTAAAAGTGAGGCGGCAGAATGTATACATTTGATAAATATCTTCAGCTTGCTGACAAGACATATTTTAACCGTCTGGGCAAGGTGACAAAGATTGTTGGTCTTACGATTGAATCTGTAGGACCAAATGCAAAACTGAATGATCTGTGCCGCATCATTATCGATCGGGAACAAAATCTTTCGACGATGGCTGAAGTGGTTGGTTTCCGTGACAAACATTTACTTTTGATGCCTTTTGAAAGCGTGGAAGGAATTGGTGTTGGCTGTATCGTAGAGAATACAGGACATCCTTTGACTGTAAAGGTTGGAGAAGAACTGTTAGGTCACACTTTAGATGGAATCGGGAGACCAACGGATGTGGATGAGTTGCTGGTTCCATATGATTACCCGGTTGAGGCACAGCCGCCGGACCCGATGGCAAGAAAGATCATTGATGAGGTTCTGCCTTTGGGCGTTAAGGCAGTCGATGGTCTGATCACAGTCGGCAAAGGACAGAGAATCGGTATCTTTGCGGGATCTGGTGTTGGAAAAAGTACTTTGCTTGGAATGTTTGCAAGAAATACAAAAGCAGATATCAATGTGATCGCGCTGATTGGTGAGCGTGGAAGGGAAGTAAGGGAATTTGTGGAACGTGATCTTGGTGAAGAGGGTATGAAGCGTTCCGTAGTCATTGTTGCAACATCTGACAAACCTGCACTGATCAGAAATAAAGCTGCAAAAACAGCAACGGCAATTGCTGAATATTTCAGAGATCAGGGAAAAGATGTGCTATTGATGATGGATTCACTGACACGATTTTCAATGGCGCAGAGAGAGATAGGACTGGCATCCGGAGAACCACCGGTAACGAGAGGATATCCGCCGAGCGTATATTCAGAAATGCCTAAACTCCTAGAACGTGCGGGAACCTCAGACAAAGGATCTATTACCGGACTTTATACCGTACTTGTAGATGGTGATGATATGAATGAACCAATTACAGATACGGCGAGAAGTATTCTGGATGGACATATCATGTTATCCAGAAAATTAGGACATAAAAATCATTATCCTGCAATTGATGTTTTACAGAGTATTTCCCGTGTTATGAGCTCAATTGCTACAAGTGAACATAAAGAACTTGCCGGAAAATTAAGAAATGTTATGGCTACTTATAATGAGGCAGAGGATCTGATCAATATTGGAGCCTATAAAAATGGAACCAATCGTGAAATAGATTATGCTATTCAGAAAATACAGGCAGTAAATGAATTTCTGATACAGAAGACCGATGAAAAATTTGAATTCAGTGAGGAAATTGATCTTCTTAGAAAACTGTTTGAAAACTAAGAAAGGTTTTTGACATGGCAAAGTTCAGATACAGAATGCAGAACATTCTTGATATCAAAGAGAAAATGGAAAATCAGGCAAAGACAGCCTATGGTATGGCAAATGCAAAACTGGCAACAGAACAGCAGAAACTTCAGGACATTCTGATCCGGAGAGCCGGGTATGAATCAAAAGCAAGGGAATTAGTAAGTGGAAACCTCAATGTTTTGGAAATTCGTGAATGTAGGCAGGCTATTGATGTTATGAAAAGCAAACAGCGCAGCCAGATGATGAATGTACATGCTGCGGAACGCAATGTTGAATTGGCAAGAAAACAGCTAAATGAAGCAATGGTTGAACGCAAAACACATGAAAAACTAAAAGAAAAAGCTTTTGAGGAATTTAAACAGGAACTTTTACATGAAGAGTCTAAAGAAATAGACGAACTTGTCAGTTATACCTATCACGATAATGGACAGCGCAGTTAGGCAGTTTGAGCGGACAGGAGGAAAACATGGCAGAAGAAAAAGAAGAAGTTGTAGATAAGAAAGCTGCAAAAAAAGAAGAAAAACAAAGAAAAAAAGAAGAGGCAAAAGCAAAAAAAACACAGCGGGCAGAAGATAGTGATGAGCTTGAGGAAGAAAGCGGCGGAAGCAAAGTGGCTGTATTCTTTGTCTCACTTCTGATCATAATTGTATGGCTTGCGATTATAGCACTTTTGATCAAATGGGATGTTGGTGGATTTGGCTCAGGCATGCTTGCACCGATCTTAAAGGATGTTCCTTATGTGAACAAGATTTTGCCGGATGATGCGGTGGAAGAAGTTTCAACAGAGGACAGTGCCTATGCATATGACACTATGGCAGATGCAGTGGAGCGCATCAAAGAGCTGGAAAAAGAACTGGCAGATGCCCAGAATACATCATCTGCAAATGCAGATTATATCAGCCAGCTGGAAGCACAGTCGGCAGAGTTACAGCAATATAAGGAAAACGAGGCAGAATTTGAAAAAGAAAAGCAGAGTTTTTATGAAGATGTTGTTTTTTCAGATGTAGCCCCGGATGTTGAGGAATATAAGAAATATTATGAAAGTATCGATCCTGCTAATGCAGAAGTATTGTATAAGCAGGTGGTAGCACAGACGGCAGAGGATGAGCAGCTTGATGATTATATCAAGACATATTCATCCATGAAGCCGAAAGAGGCGGCAGCAATTTTTGATACCATGACAGATAATCTGAAGCTGGTTGCACAGATTTTAAATGGAATGGATGCAGATTCAAGAGCTGCTATTCTTGGCAAAATGAGTTCTGATACCGCTGCAAAGGTAACAGAGATCATGAAGCCTTCAGAATAGATTATTAAGCGGCAGTACATGCAGCGAAAGAGAGAGGAGGAAGAAAAATGGGAAGCACGAGTGTTTCAGAAGTGACCGGTATCATGTCTGTTGGACAGGGAAGCCAGACACTCACAGGTACAAAAGAAGGAGATCTGAAAGTCCAGTTTGCAGAAGTGATGAGCCAGATGACAACACAGGTTGGATACGGATACAGTTATGGCGGACAGAACGGCAAACAGAACATGTCTGTTGTGACAGGGAAAAGCAGTGTCACAGATAACTATGAGCGTTATCAGAATAATGCTGCCAGTATAAAAAATAATCCGTCAGACAAAACAGATATCCAGACTGGGAATACAGATGAAAAGCTGGCTGCATTTGAAGAGGATGTTAGACAGGTTTTGAAAGAGAAACTTGGTGTGACAGATGAAGAGATCACGGATGCAATGCAGAAGCTGGGACTTACTGTGGCTGATCTTATACAGCCGAACCAGCTTACACAACTTACAGCTGAACTTACAGGATCTGAAAATATCGGCGAATTGTTATGCAATGATTCGTTTATGGAAATTGTAAATGAAATCGGTGGATTATCACAGGATCTGTTAGATGATCTTGGAATGACATCACAGATGTTTACTGAGACGGTTGCGGCAGCATCACAGGTTGTAACGACTCCGGAATCGGCAGGTATTGAACAGTTACCGGAAATGCAGGTAACAGAAAATGTTAAAGCAGACAAAACCGCAGCAAACGATACATCAGATCAGATGAATTCTGTTTTGAAGGAAGAAAACACAGTTCAGACAGCATCAGATGCAGATGAAGTGGAAATACAAAAACAGGAAGACAATATTCTCCTGCAAAAAGAAGTGGCAGAAGAAACAGATAATACAGACGATATGCAGGAAAAAACGACATTGTCAGAGGATAACAGCCTGATGCAGGAAGAAACAGATACAAAGGCAGATGACGGGCAGACAGGAAACAGAAATGAATCCGGGAACACGTCAAATCAGACAGCATTTGTGAGTCAGGAGCATACTGTTGATCCGGCAGCGGCAAAAACACCGGAGACTGTACCGGAATTTTCAAGACAGCTTGATACGTTAGATCTGATCCGGCAGGTGACAGAGTTTACAAAAGTTACTGTCCGTGAAGCACAGACGACGATGGAGATGCAGTTGAACCCGGAACACCTTGGCAAGATTTATATCGAAGTAACAACCAAAGAAGGTAACGTATCTGCTCATATTATGACACAGAACGAACTGGTAAAAGAAGCGTTAGAAGCGCAGATGGCAGAACTCAAACAGAGTATGAACCAGGCAGGTGTGAAGGTGGATGCCGTAGAAGTTACGGTTGGAAGCCATGAGTTTGAAAAAAACTTAGAGCAGAATGCAAAACAGGAAGAGAGACAGGCAGAGGAGCAGGAAAAAGCTTCGCCAAAGACTAGAAGAATCAACTTAGATGAGTTAGATGAACTCTCCGGAGTCATGAGTGAGGAAGAAGCCCTTGTGGCGCAGATTATGGCAGATCACGGTAATTCCGTAGATTATACTGCTTAAAACAAAAGAAAGGAGAAAAAAATGGCATTAATTCAGCCCGTTGTAGACGGAAAAATACCAAAGGATACCAGTACTACAAGCAAATCGGATACCAGCAATGACCTTGGCTATGACCAGTTCTTACAGCTGTTATGTGCAGAGATGCAGTATCAGGATCCGTTAGAGCCTACCAGCAATACGGAGTATGTTGCACAGCTTGCTACATTTTCACAGATGGAAGCAACACTTGGTATGCAGAGTACAATCGAGAGCAGCAATGCAAATGCACTTGTTGGAAAATATGTTATTATCAAGACAACATCTTCGACTGGAGAAACAACAGCAACAGAGGGATTTGTTGATTATGTACAGAAAGAAAACGGTGAGCAGAAGATCTGTGTAAATGGGGTGTTATATTCACTTTCTGATGTATATCAGGTTGCAGATACCGAATACATGGAGGCAGAGACACTTGCTAAGACGTTTGCAGCAGCGGTTGCTAAATTGCCATCCGCAGCACAGCTTACATTAAGTGACAAGGATGATGTCAAGAATTTAAAGACATATTACGATAATCTGAATTCTTATCAGCAGTCAAAGATCGATACAGATACTTTGAAAAAATATCAGGAACTGCTTGCACAGATGGAAAAACTTGCAGGAAAAGACTGGTATAAAAGTACTTCATCATCGACAGGTACAACAACAGATACGACAACAGGAACAGATACAAAAACGGATACAGACACAACGACAGGTACAGATAAAACCTGATATCTGACAGAAGGGAAATGCGATTATGAATAAGATCAGTAACCAGTTTGCTTCCATTGAGCAGGTAACTGACCAGTATCTGACTCGGAAAAGCACGGATGCGGTAACTTCGAGCGGTGTCTCCTTTGAAGATATTTTAAAGCAGAAGCAGGATGCAAAAGCAGGTGGGACACTTAAATTTTCCAAGCATGCCACGATGCGCCTGATGGATCGTAATATCAATTTGTCTAAAGAGCAGAATGAACGACTTGAGACAGGCGTTTTTAAGGCTGGTGAAAAGGGAATCAGAGAATCGTTAGTAATTGTTGATTCACTCGCTTTTATCGTAAATGTTCCGAACAGGACAGTCGTTACAGCAATGGACCGGACAGAGTCCGATGATAATATTTATACCAATATTGATGGTGCTGTGATCACGTAGCCGGACCGAAATGGAGGCTAGATTCCCGGAATGACAGAAGGGAAGGCAGCACAAAAGAACTTAGGAGGTCAATTTCAACTATGATGAGATCAATGTACTCTGCTGTGTCAGGTCTTAAGACACATCAGACAAAAATGGACGTTATTGGTAACAATATCGCCAACGTAAACACAGTAGCTTTTAAATCATCCTCAGTCGTATTTCAGGATGTTTTATATCAGATGACAAGCAATGCATCCGGTGCGAACGCAGCAACAGGTACCGGTGGTGTGAATGCAAAACAGATCGGTCTTGGTGTTACGACCGGTGCAACAAACTTAAGCATCACAACTTCCGGTGCGGCTGAAACAACCGGACGTGCATTCGATATCCGTTTATCAGACCAGTCTACGACAAACTTTTTTGTAGTTAACAACGGTTCTGAGAACCTGTTTACCAGAGCCGGTTCTTTCTATGTAGATGGTGCCGGTAACTTATGTATGACATCCACCGGTTATACAGTTATGGGATGGCAGGTAGATCCGACAACAGGAAATATCAAGAAGGATACCGTATCTGCACTTCGTGTCATGCAGACATCCAACCTGACATCTGCTCCGGAGGCAACCACACAGGCAAATGTTTCCGGTATTATTGATAAAAATGATAAGGATGTATTGTCAGACAACGGACTTGTCAAAACACTGACATTTTTTGATAATCTCGGTTATTCCTATACAGCGCGTTTTGCAATGAAATCTACCGGAACAGATGGAAAATATACGGTGGAACTGGAAAAAATCTTGAACAGCGATGGAACAACATTCTATGATCCAGCGACCAGTCAGGTTAAATTGGAGGATGTGTTTGGATCAAAGACAGCTGGTGCTACACTTGGTACTTATAATCAGGTGCAGAGTGGTTATTACTATGATGCCGCCAAAAAGAAGTTTTATGTAGGCAGTGATAATAATGGCACAGAGTTAGAATGGGACGATACTACATCTACATTTAAAGAAAAAAATGCTACAACCAATACACATAGCTTAAAACAAGTATACGGAATTTCGAATGGAATGGTTGAGAAGATAAAAAATGGTGCGAAAGCAACTGTAGATGACATGACTGGAAAGTTGACGATTTCCGGAGATGTAACTGATTACGCGATCGACTTCAGCACAAAAGATGGTACGTTTACAGGTGTTGGAGCAAGAAAATCCAACAATAAGACAAATTCTGTTACACTTAATATGAGTAAGCTGGGAAATAATCCAACCCAGTTTGATGATATTACCATTGATTTTTCGGGACTGAAAGATGCAAACAACGGTGGTAAATCCACAGCGGTTATGTCTACAGGATCTATAGATGATGGTGTGACAGGAAAAGGAAAGAAATTAGGTGCCATGATCGGTATTTCCATCGATAACAATGGTCTTATCAAAGGTACCTATGATAATGGTAATACAGAGATACTTGGACAGATCGCTGTTGCACAGTTTGCAAATGCATCCGGTCTTGAAAAGGTTGGAGAGAACTGTTACCGTACAACCTTAAACTCAGGTGAATTTGATGGAATTGGTGTTGAGATTTCTGCGGACGGAAGTTCCATGACATCCGGAGAACTTGAAATGTCTAACGTAGACTTGTCCACGGAGTTCACACAGATGATCATCACACAGCGTGGTTTCCAGGCAAACTCCCGTATCATCACAACATCAGATACCCTCTTAGAGGAACTGGTTAATCTGAAACGTTAATGTAAAGTAAGAAAAAGATAATATTTGCGTAAAACCTGTCTTAAAATGTTGAAACAGGTTTTACACAATCAGTTACATATGTTATACTGAACATTGTGACCGGTTTTTGAAAAAATCGGTCACAATAAAAACTGTTGATTAATAATGGAGGAATGATTACTTTATGATCGAAGTGACACGATTGAATGGAACAACAGTATTAATCAATTCGGATCTGATTGAAACGGTGGAGGAGACCCCGGATACAGTTATTTCTCTTACAACAGGTAAAAAGTTTATTGTAAAAGAAAGTAGACAAGAGGTCAAAAATTTAGTAAAATCATACAAAAGGGATATTTTTACAAATGGCCTTTTAAGAGAAGAATAAGTCCCACGGATGGGATTTTATAATCTGAAAAATCAAGGATGGTAGGTGGAAAAAGTGGATATAGCATCAATAGTAGGTATGTTATTAGGCGTTGTAATGTTTGTGTTTGGTGTACTTTCCAACGGAGGTGTTGCAAGTTTACACTCCATGTGGGATATGGCATCATTCATTATTACAATAGGAGGTTCCATAGCAGGTACGCTTGCATCTTTTAAATTGGCGGATTTTATCAATGGTATAAAATCAATAAAGTTGATTTTTAAGGATGAGGTTCAGGATCCGGCAGTTGTCATCAATCAGATCATTTCACTGTCGAATACAGCGAGAAAAGAAGGACTTCTGGCATTGGAAGAAGCCGCAAATGGAATTGAAGATGATTTCCTGAAAAAGGGCATTATGCTTGTTGTAGATGGTACGGATCCGGAACTGGTAAGAGGAATCATGGAGACAGACTTAGCCTGTGTCGAGAGCAGACATAAAGCTAAAATTGCTGTCTGGGAAAAATGGGCTGAATTAGGTCCTGCCTGGGGTATGATCGGTACCCTGATCGGATTGATCCTCATGTTGCAGAACATGGAAGATGCATCCACAATCGGACCGGCGATGGCAACAGCGCTTGTTACAACATTGTATGGTTCATTACTTGCAAACTGGTTATGTAACCCGATTGCAGGTAAGTTAAAACTGAATAATGATAATGAAATGATGATGAAGGAAATTTCCGTGGAAGGTATTCTGTCGATCCAGGCAGGAGAGAATCCGCGTGTTATAGAAGAAAAACTGAAATCATTCCTTGCACCTTCGGCGCGTAATACAGCGCAGGAAAGCGAGGCTGGAGGTGAAGAATAGTGAAAAGAAAGCCTGATGAACCAAAAGGATCACCAGCATGGATGAATACATTTGCAGATCTGATGAACCTGTTGTTGTGCTTCTTTGTATTGTTATTTTCTATGTCAACAGTAGATGCAGAAAAGTTTGAAAAAATGGTGGCTTCCTTTCAGAATACATTTAGTATTCTTCCCAATGGAGGATCTTCTATTGGAGATGGAACTCTGATATCATCTGGTGTGAGCCAGCTTGAAATGTTAGATTCCTATTATAAAGACAAAGCGAACTCTGAATCGGATCAGGAGACAGACGAAGAGAATGATGTAGTGGAAGAATATAAAGAACAGGCACTGGAAGAATCAGAAAAGATGTCTGAACAATTAGAGGATGCCATTGCAAGGTATGGAATTCAGGATCAGGTAGAAGTTGATTTTAATGCACAGTATGTCATGCTCAATATGAATGGAGCTCTTTTGTTTGACTCCGGGCATGCTGAAATCCGATCAGAGGCGTATCCGCTGATTGATAAGCTGGGTAAGCTGATCGAACCTTATCAGGATAATATCATAGAAGTAGAGGGACACACGGATAACGTGCCGATTCATTCTGCAAAATATGAAGATAATGATGTGCTTTCATTTTACAGGGCACGGGCGGTTACAGATTACTTGAGAGATATTACAACAGTGGAGCCCGCACATTTGAAGGCATCTGGAAGAGGTGAGTATGTACCTGTTGCAGATAATACAACGCAGGAGGGAAGAGCAAGAAACCGCCGCGTTATTATAAAAATATATAATTCTTATAGTTCAGATTTTAATTGAACAGGAAGGTAGCATTATGAAAAAGAATTTGATAACCGTAATTATTCTGGCACTGGTTTTAGCAAATCTTATTTTAACTGCAATTCTTGTGTTCACGATTATTCCGCAGACAAAAAAATCGAATCAGCTGATCGATCAGGTATGCTCTGCTATTAATCTGGAACTTCAGAGTGGAGAAAATACGCCGGCCACACCGGAAGTGCCAATCGAAGACATTGAAACTTATAAGATTACCGATGGATTTACCGTGAATTTAAAACAGAGCGATGATGGCAAACAACACTATGCTGTATTTTCAGTCAGTCTGTCTTTGAATACCAAGAGTGACGGATATAAGACTTATGGGGGATCGGAAGGGCTTGCTGCAAAAGAAACAATTATCCAGAGTGAGATCAACACGATCGTAAATGGATATACATTAGATGAGTTTGATGCAAATGGCTATCAGAATGTAAAAGACGATATATTAAAATCAATGCAGGATATGTTTGGAGGTTCAGACTTCATCGTTGGTGTAAACTTCTCAAGCGTTCAGACGGAATAGACCCAAATATTGTGTTAGGTGGTGAGAAAGAATGGGTGAAGTCTTATCTCAAAATGAGATAGATAGTTTGCTCAAAGCGTTAAGCAGTGGTGAACTTGATGTAGATGAAATGAAAGATGAAGATAAAAAACAGGTCAAAAATTATGATTTTGCCCGTCCTGCAAAGTTTTCAAAGGAACATCTGCGAACGCTGGAGATTATCTTTGAACATTACGGAAGACTCTTGTCAACCAATCTTCCTGTTTATTTACGGAAAAATGTTCAGGTTGAGGTGATGAACTCAGAAGCAGTTACATATTCAGAATTTTCAAATGCGTTATCGAATCCTGTATTACTTGGAATTGTAAATGCATCTCCATTGAATGGAAGCATTGTCATTGAGATGGCACAAAATCTTGGATATGCTGTAGTAGACAGAATGTTAGGTGGAAAGGGAGTGCCTCTGGATAAACCGAGGGATTTCTCGGAGATAGAATTGCTGATCATTGAGCGGATATTTAATGTGGCAGTAGATCTTTTAGTGGAGCCGTGGGAGAATGTATGTGAGTTAGAACCCCGGTTAGAGCGTATTGAGACGAATTCGCAGTTCGCACAGATTATATCGCCGACGGAGATGATAGCTCTGGTAACGCTCAATGTTAAGATTGGCGATGTGGAGGGATTACTGAATGTATGCCTTCCATATCTGACTTTAGAGAGTATTATGGACAAACTGAATACCAAATACTGGTATTCGAGTCTGCAGGAAAAAGATGAACAACAGTATACAGAAACGATCGAGGCACTTATTTCAAAAGCACCAATGCCGATCAAAGCTGTACTTGGTAACAGTTCCATTTCAGTAAATGATTTTTTGGGACTGCAGGTAGGAGATATTATCCGGCTGGATACGAAGGTTGATCAGGAACTGAGTGTCTTTGTTGGAAGTATAAAAAAATTTACTGCTCTGCCGGGAGAAACCGGTGATGACTATGCAGTAAGAATTACATCAGTGATTAGGGAGGAGCAGTAAGATGGATGGAACGATGTCACAGGAAGAAATCAATGCTTTACTGAACAATCCTTCAGGTACAGATGAAAATCCGGAAAATACATTGACAGAACAGGAAAAAGATGCGATCGGTGAGATCTCGAATATCAGTATGGGAACAGCGGCAACTACACTGTTTTCACTGGTAAACCGTAAGGTTGAGATTTCCACCCCAGTGGTTGCGTTTGCAAACTGGAGTGATATATGTGACGCATATGAAAAGCCATGTGTATTTATACGAATTGCGTATACCGTGGGATTAGATGGAAGCAATATCCTTGTGTTAAAGGAACATGATGTAAAAGTTATCACGGACCTGATGATGGGCGGTGATGGAACAAATACGGATGGAGAACTTGGAGAACTTCACCTGAGTGCAATCAGCGAGGCAATGAACCAGATGATGGGCTCGGCAGCAACATCATTGTCTTCCATGCTGAACAAGGTAATTGATATCAGCCCGCCAAGTGCAGATCTGATAGATTTGCAACAGACAATTGATGAGAGTCAGATTGATGAGTTCCTTGCAGGTGAATTTGTAAAAATTTCATTCCGGTTAGAGATTGGTGATCTTGTTGATAGTGAGATCATGCAGTTATATCCTGTTTCTTTTGCAAAAGAAATGTGTGCAAATGTAACAAGCAATATGGAAGAAGACAGTAATTCCACTGCAGGAATGAGTGAAAAAGAGAACACCCAGAGTACACCGGCAGCTCAGCCGACACCTGCACCGCAGCCACAACCTCAGATGGCAGCACAGCAGCCAATGATGGGACAGCCGATGATGGGGCAGCCAATGATGGGTCAGCCGATGATGGGACAACCAATGATGGGTCAGGAGATGTCGCAGATGTATGGACAACAGCAGGTAAATGTACAGCCGGCACAATTCCAGGCATTTACTGGAGCAGTACCGGGGAATTTTCAACCGGAAAATATTGATTTGATTATGGATGTACCACTTGAAGTTACGGTAGAACTTGGAAGAACTTCCAAATCAATTAAAGAAATACTTGATTTTACACCGGGAACCATTATAGAATTAAACAGGATTGCCGGAGAACCGATTGATGTTCTGGTAAATGGTAAATTCGTAGCCAAAGGCGAGGTAGTAGTAATAGAAGAAAGCTATGGTATACGAATTACTGAAATTATAAAATAAAAAACAAAAAAGAAGAGTTAAAGATAGGAGAGAAAATTATGGCTAAGGTTATGATTTGTGATGATGCTGCATTTATGAGAATGATGATTAAGGACATTCTTACAAAGAATGGTTATGAGATTGCAGCGGAGGCTGAAAATGGTGCTATTGCAGTGGAAAAATATCCTGAAGCAAAACCGGATCTGGTATTAATGGATATTACTATGCCGGATATGGATGGTATCCAGGCACTTAAAAAAATCAAAGAGATCGATCCGAATGCAAATATTATCATGTGTTCTGCAATGGGACAGCAGGCAATGGTTATTGAAGCGATTCAGTCAGGAGCAAAGGATTTTATTGTGAAGCCATTCCAGGCTGAGCGTGTACTTGAGGCAGTAAAAAAAGTAGTGGGTTAGTATGATTTTATTAAGCGCCTCTTTTCGAAGTCTGATGCAGCTGATTGGAGTACTGATCATATTTGTGTTTGTTTTGATTATTACCTACTTCACGACAAAGTGGGTAGGTGGTTTTCAAAAAATACAAATGTCCAAAGGAAATCTTATGGTTCTCGAAACAATCCGGATTGCAAATGGTAAATTTTTACAGCTTGTTAAGGCAGGAGAACAGTATTTTGTAATCGCTGTGGGTAAGGATGAAGTAACAAAAATTGCGGAACTTACAGAAGATCAGTTATCAGTCCAGACATCGGATGATATGAAAAATTCACAGGAAAATTTTCAGGAGATATTTAGTAGACTGAAAGATCATTTTCCGAAAAAGCAGGATTGATAGAATTATGACAAAATTAAAAAAGACATATTGTATACTGTCATTAATATTTGCAATAGCAGTGTTTGTGGCAGTGTTGTTTGCCTCACAAAACAGAACGACTGTTTATGCAGCTTCCATGGATCCGGACAGCATTGATTCGCTGGATAATACAGCAGCGAATACCAGCACAGGTTCAGGTAGTGAGTCAGACAGCAAAGGTGGTCTGTCCATCTCGATAAATAATGATGAGGCGGGGGTTGCTTCAGAAGTACGTGCATTATTGTTACTGACAATTATTGCAGTGTCACCATCGCTTTTGATTATGCTTACATCGTATACCAGAATTGTAATTGTACTTCATTTTTTAAGAACGGCAATTGGAACACAGACGGCACCGCCAAACCAGATTTTGATTGGACTGGCATTGTTTTTGACATTTTTTATCATGTGGCCGACGTTTCAGCAGATCAATGAGAATGCAATCCAGCCACTGGATAATGGAGATATTACCATAGAAAAGGCATTAAAAGAAGCGGAAGTGCCAATTCGCCAGTTTATGTATGGACAGGTACAGCGAAAGGATGTCAAGCTTTTCGTGGATATGGCTGGTGACAGTTATGATATTGACAGTGCTGCACTGGAAAAGGAATATGAGGAATCCGGGCAGAGTGCATATGATGCGATTCCGATGACAATTATGATTCCATCGTTTATAATCGGGGAACTGAGACAGGCATTTATCATGGGATTTGTAATTTATATCCCGTTTATTGTAATTGATATGGTAGTTGCATCCGTGCTTATGTCGATGGGTATGATGATGCTTCCACCGACAACAATCTCTTTGCCGTTTAAAATATTACTGTTTATACTGGCGGATGGATGGAATCTTGTAATAGGAAGCGTAGTAAAGACGTTTTATTGATGATAACAGAATGTTCGAAGAATGTGCATTCTGTTATAGATACAGATTAAAATGTATATAGATAGCAAAGAGGTGAGAACAAAATGACAGAAGGACAGGTACTTGATATAGCAAAAGAAGCGATTTATACGATTATAATCTGTTCCGCTCCGATGTTGATCATTTCACTGGTTGTTGGTTTGATTGTCAGTATTTTCCAGACGGTTACATCTATTCAGGAGCAGACATTGACGTTTGTTCCTAAGATCATTGCAGTATTTGTTGGCATTATGATTTTTGGATCATGGATTCTGACAAATCTGACTGAATTTGTGACGACGTTATGGTCGAATTTTAGTATATATCTTGGTTAGGACGCTCTATGTTAGAATATACGTTTTCATTGGCTAATTTTGAAATACTGATATTAATATTGGTTCGCATATCGTGTTTTGTGTACATCGCTCCTTTTTTTGGGACAAGGAATGCACCTTCACAGGCAAAGATAGCTTTTTCGTTCTTTGTTGCGCTTTTGGTCTATGGTTTTGTTGATAAGACAGCAATCGAGTATACAGGTATGATTGGATATGCGATAATAGTGTTAAAAGAAGGAATTACAGGGTTGCTGATAGGATTTGCTGCAAACATTTGTAATTCCATTATTTTATTTGCGGGAAATATTATTGATATGGATATCGGATTATCCATGGTGACTGAATTTGACCCGACAATGAATACGCAGGTAACGATCACTGGAAACCTGTACAATTATTTTATACTTCTTCTTTTGATCGCAACAAATATGCATCATGTGATTTTACAGGCGGTGGTGGATTCTTTTACGGTAATACCGATCAATGGTCAGATCTTTAACTGGGATTCCCTTGCAGGTTCCATGACACAGTATATGACGGACATGTTTGTAATCGGATTCCGGATTTTTCTCCCGATATTTGCCTGTATGATGATTTTAAATTGTATCTTAGGTATTCTTGCAAAGGTTGCACCACAGATGAACATGTTTGCGGTTGGTATGCAGATGAAAATACTGGTTGGTTTTGGAGTTTTATTTCTTACAATTTCACTTTTGCCTGGAATCGCCAGTTTTATATTTACCGAAATGAAAAAGATGATGGTTTTATTTATAGAGGGAATGTACTAAGGTGGAATGGAAAGACAGATTACTATTTGCATATGACCTTCAGTGGTTCGCAAAAGATGGACCCGGAGGGGAAAAAACAGAGCCGGCAACAGAAAAGAAGTTAAGAGAAGCACGAGAGGATGGTAAGGTTGCAAAGAGTAAGGAACTTACCGCAGCATTTGATCTGATAGTATTGTTCCTCGTGTTGAAGGTTTTTATTTCGTTAATTGGCAATGGCTTTTTGGAAGTTTTTTATTATGTATATAAGCTGATGCCTGATTTTGTAAGTGTTAATGCGATGGAATCATCTACAAAGGAGATTACTTCGTTTTTACATAATGTGTATATAGAAATGTTCAAGATGGCTGCCCCGTTTTTTGTGTTTGGTGTTGCGGTGACAGCCCTTGTAAGTATCCTTCAGGTAGGGTGGAAAGTCACGGCTAAGCCGTTAAAACCTAAGGGGGATAAATTTAATCCGATCAATGGATTTAAACGTATTTTTTCAAAAGATTCATTATTTGAGCTGCTTAAATCTATTTTAAAAATAGGTTTGATCATATATGTTGCTTATACATCCATAAAGGGTGAGGCAAATGATATTTTTATTTTATATGACATACCGCTGAATCAGGCAGTTGTATTATGCGGGAATGTTATCATTAATGCAGGTTTTAAAATCAGCCTTGTTTATCTGGTGGTCGGAATTGCAGATTTTGTTTATCAGAAACATCGTTTCAATGAAGATATGAAGATGACCAAGCAGGAATTAAAGGATGAGTATAAAAATACTGAGGGAAATCCTGAGATCAAAGGAAGACAGAGACAACGTATGAGAGAAGCTTCTCAAAGGCGTATGATGCAGGATGTACCAAAGGCAGATGTGGTTATTACGAACCCGACACACCTGGCAGTTGCAATCAAATATGATGCCGAGGTGTCAAGAGCTCCGATCGTTATTGCAAAAGGAGAAGATTATCTTGCACAGAAAATTCGTGAAAAAGCAAAGGAAAACCACATTGAAATTGTTGAAAATAAACCGTTGGCAAGAATGTTATATGCGAATGTAGATATAGGGGCAGAAATACCGCCGGAATTGTATCAGGCAGTAGCGGAAATTCTTGCTATGGTATATAATATGAGAAACAGGGAGGATAGGTCATGAAGAAAGCTGACATAGGTGTTGCACTGTATCTACTGGCTGCAGTCATCTTTTTTATAGTGCCAATCAGTTCCAATTTACTCGACGTTATGCTGGCACTGAACATTTCAATCGCATTGATTGTTCTTTTTAATACATTGTTTGTAAAAGAAGTACTGGATATGTCTTTTTTTCCGACTTTACTTTTGTTTACGACAATCTTTCGAATTTCTCTGAACGTGTCTTCAACACGACTGATCTTAACAACCGGTAATCCGGGTAATGTCGTACAGACATTTGGACAGTTCGTCGGTGGTGGAGATCTGATCGTTGGTGCCATCGTATTCATTATTCTGGTTATTATCCAGTTTGTTGTTATCAATAAAGGTTCCGAGCGTGTCGCTGAGGTAACGGCGAGATTTACACTTGATGCGATGCCTGGTAAGCAGATGGCGATTGATGCGGATTTAAATACCGGAGCGATCACGGAAAAACAGGCAAGGGAGCGGAGAAATAAGATTCAGGAAGAATCTGCGTTCTTTGGTTCCATGGATGGTGCTACCAAGTATGTAAAGGGAGATGCGGCAGCTGGTCTTATTATCACGTTTGTAAACCTTGCGGGTGGAACCATTATGGGTATACTGCGGGGCGGAATGACGTTTCAGGAGGCAATCGAACATTACGGTGTGCTAACGATTGGTGATGGACTTTCTTCCCAGATACCGTCCCTTCTGATTTCACTTGCAACCGGCATTCTTGTTACAAAAGCGTCGAAAGAAGCGGATTTTTCCAATATCCTTGTCAGTCAGTTATTTGGTATTCCCAAAGTACTTTATATTGTAGGTACTACGCTGGCGGTTTTAGGAATTGCAACACCGTTAAATACCTTATTGTTTCTTGCGTTTGGTGCAACTTTTATTATTGCAGGACGACAGGTCGACAAAAATATCGGTATTGAGAGTATAGAAGAAGAGGTCAATGCGGAGGAAACGGAAGCAGAAGAGGTACGAAAACCAGAGAATGTGGTGTCGCTGCTTCAGGTTGATCCGATAGAACTTGAATTTGGATATGGTATCATTCCGTTAGCAGATGTAAATCAGGGAGGAGATCTCCTGGATCGTGTTGTTATGATACGACGGCAGATTGCTCTTGAACTTGGTACTATCGTACCGATTATTCGTTTGAGAGATAATATTCAGCTAAATCCGAACCAGTATATCATTAAGATCAAAGGTGTGCAGGTAACAGAGGGAGAAATCCTTTTTGATCACTATATGGCAATGAATCCAGGATATGTGGAGGAAGAGATCACAGGTATTCCTACGTTTGAACCTTCATTTCATCTCCCTGCTATCTGGATCACGGAAAGTCAGCGTGAACGTGCAGAGAGCCTTGGTTACACAGTTGTTGATCCGCCATCGATCATTGCAACACATCTGACGGAGGTGATCCGGTCACATATTGCAGAGCTGCTTACCAGACAGGATGTGCAGAATCTTGTCAATAATCTGAAAGAGAGCAATCCGGTATTAGTGGACGAGCTGATTCCTAAAATGCTTGGACTTGGCGAGGTTCAGAAGGTATTACAGAATCTGCTGGATGAGGGAATTTCAATCCGGGATCTTCTGACAATTTTTGAAACGCTTGCCGATCATGCAGCAACAACAAGAGATACGGATGTATTGACGGAGTATGTACGTCAGAGTTTAAAGAGAGCGATTTCCAGCAAGTATTTCCCTGCAAATGAAACAACCAGTGTCATTACACTTGATCCGAAGGTTGAGCAGGAAATTATGGCTTCCGTAAAACAGACGGAGCAGGGTGCATATCTCACACTTGATCCGGAGACAACAAAAGCAATTATGAATTCTGTACAGAATGAAGTGACAAAACTTGAAAACATGGGTAAAACTCCAATTGTGATCACATCTCCGATTGTACGAATGTACTTTAAAAAATTAACGGAAGATTATTTTAAGGACTTGATCGTGGTTTCATATAATGAAATTGAGTCTAATGTAGAATTACAGTCAGTAGGGATAATCAGCAGGGACGGTGACAAGTGAAATGACCATAAATAAGTATCAGGGAAAAACGAAAGAAGAAGCAATTGAAAAAGCAAAACAGGAGCTTGGCGAAGGCGCGGTTGTGATGAATGTTAAGGAGATCAAACCGACAGGTATGTTTAAGGCCTGGAAAAGTTCCGTGTTTGAGGTTACAGCAGCAAAAGAAGAGAAAGATGATTTTGTAGATCCAAGACAGGTTGCCGATCTGGCGGCAAAAACAGTTAAAACATTAAATCTTGCAGCAGATGAGAAAATCAGTCCAAAAGAGTTCTCAAATGACAGAACACAGGATATCCTGTCAGGACGTCTTACAAGTGCACCGGAACTGCATGCACCAGAGCTGCATGCATCAGAGCTGCATGCAAAAGATGGATTGGAGAAAAGACTCGAAAATCTTTCTAATATACTGGAAAAACAGCTGTCTGCTGAGGAAAGCAGACAGAAGGAAGTAAAGGAAGAAGAAAAAGAACATCAGGTTGTGAACCCGGAGGGATTGCAGTTCATAAAAATGCTTTACAGAACGCTGCTGGAAAATGAGGTAAACGAAAAGTATGTCAACCAGATTTTAGACGAAGCAGAGAAAGTGATGCACAGTGGAAGCAGCGTGGATGTGATATTGTCAAATGTGTACCAGAAAATGATCTTAAAATTAGGACAGCCGGATACAATCTGTGTTACCGGTAAAAAACCGAGAATTATTTTCTTTGTTGGCCCGACAGGTGTGGGAAAGACAACAACGATTGCCAAGATTGCCTCTAAGTATAAACTTGAGATGGGGATGAAGATTGCGTTCCTGACAGCGGATACTTATCGTATTGCTGCTACGGAGCAGCTTCGGGTGTATGCCAATATCTTAGATGCACCGATGAGCATCATTTATTCTTCCGAGGAGATGAATGCCGCGATTGAAAGAGTCAGTGAATATGATCTCATTTTTGTAGATACGGCAGGTTTTTCCCACAAAAATGATGAGCAGTGCAATGATATGAAAAAAATGCTTGCGGGACTTGATGAAGCATATGAAAGAGAGGTATATCTGGTAGTCAGTGCGACAACTAAGTATAAAGATCTTCTGGAAATTGCTGACCGTTATAAAGAGATTGCCGATTACAAGCTGATATTTACCAAATTGGATGAAACTGAGGCTTATGGTAATATTTACAACATCAAGATGTATTCGGGAGCACCGCTTTCCTACATGACAAACGGACAGAATGTGCCGGATGATATAGAGGAATTTAATACACAAAAAATAGTAAAACAACTTCTGGGAGGCAGATAATGATATGGATCAGGCTCAAAATCTCAGAAATGTAATTAAAGTAAAAAATCAGAGCCGGAAACTGGATGCACGTGTGATTACCGTGACGAGTGGAAAAGGTGGAGTTGGAAAATCGAATGTTGCAGTGAATCTTGCTGTGCAGATTAGTAAATTAGGAAAGAAAGTACTGATTTTTGATGCTGATTTTGGACTTGCCAATGTTGAGGTTATGTTTGGAGCAGTTCCCCGTTATAATCTGGGAGATTTTCTGTTCCAGAGAAAGAGTATGACAGAAATCATAACAGAAGGTCCTATGGGGATTGGATTTATCTCAGGTGGAGCAGGGGTCTTATGTATGAACCAGCTGGCAGACGAACAGATCAGATATCTGATCCGTGGTTTATCTGAATTAGATCAGTATGCAGATGTGATCCTGATCGATACAGGAGCGGGGATATCAAATCAGGTTATGGAGTTTGTCATGGCGAGTCCGGAAGTTCTTGTTGTAACAACTCCTGAACCGAGTTCTTTGACCGATTCCTATTCATTGCTTAAAGCATTATATCATAACCCTTTATTTTCACGCGAACAGACAGATATCCGGATCGTATCAAACCGTGTGGTATCTAATGAAGAGGGACAGCAGGTATATGAAAAATTGAATTCTGTAGTAGAACAGTTTCTGGATGGTTCTGTGAATTATCTTGGGATGATTCCTCAGGATCACATGCTGGAACGTTCGGTAAGACAGCAGAAACCTGTTTCACTGAATGCACCGATGGCAAAGTCAGCAAGAGCATTTGAAACTATGGCAGCGAATCTGATTTTACAGGAACAGAAAATACCGGATAAACGGTTGGGAATTGCCAGAATGTTTTCAGATTTCTGGTGGCAGAAATACTAAGGAGGAATGGATATGAAGGTTTCAGACATTATACGTATAGGCGATAAGATTGATATCCGTGTTCTTCAGGAAGTTGAACAGGCAGAAAAAACGGATGTCACTGTTAAAACATATAAGAGTAAAGTACTTGATTTCTGTTCAAATGGGAATATGGAGATAGCAATGCCAATGGAGGCGGGTAAACTGGTATTATTACAGCTTGGTGTCCGCTATGAACTCGTGTTTTTCTCACGCGAGTCACTGTATCGAGCCGTTGGTCAGGTAAAAGAACGATATAAAAAAGACAATATATATATGCTTGAGATGGAATTGAAATCCCAGCCGGAAAAATTTCAACGGAGAGAATACTTCAGATTTCCGTGTCTGCTCGATTTTAAATATTATGAACTGACGGCTGAACAGGCTATGCTTGACAGTGTGGAGGCTATTTTTTCAGAAATCCGTGATGAACACTTTTATGAGAAAGAACGAAAAGGAAAAATCATGGATTTAAGTGGCGGAGGAATCCGTTTTACAACAGAACAGGAGCAGAAACCTGGTACGTGGATATTGGCAGAATTAAGGCTGAAGAGCCAGACAATGGATAATCAGTATTATATTGTTGCAAATGTGATAGAATCAGGTAAAATAGAATCAGCGGCGGAATATGGATTTATGTCGCGTGCAAAATTCAGTATCAAGAATGATCGTGTAAGGGAAGAAATTATTCGTTACATCTTCGAAGAAGAGAGAAGAATGCGTCAGCAAAATGGCAGTGAGAGGATAAAAAAATGAAAAAAAATATTCTTGTTGTTGATGACTCTGCACTCATGAGAAGGGTGATCTGTGATATTATTAATTCGGATGAAACATTTCAGGCAATCGATACCTGCAGAGACGGTCTGGATGCACTTGAAAAATTAAGAGCAAAAAGATATGACGGTGTGGTATTGGATGTTAATATGCCGCGGATGGATGGACTTGCTTTATTAGAGCATCTTCAAAAAGAAAAAATCCGTGCTACGGTCATCATGGTCAGTACTACGACTACAAAGGATGCCGAAGTTACCATGCTTGCCATGGAACGGGGGGCAGTTGATTTTGTGCCGAAGCCGACGAATGTGATCGAGGCAAAAGGTGAAGCATTTAAGGGTAAACTTCTTGGAGTGCTGAATGCAGTTTTAAAAACACAGAAGATGGCTTTGGGCAGCAAATCGGCTGCAACACCGGAAAAAGTAGTCTTGCGCAGAAACACAGAGCCGGTTCGAAGCAGAAATAAATTAGTTGCATTGGCATGTTCGACGGGAGGTCCGAAAGCTCTTCAGAGTGTGATTCCATATCTTCCTAAAAATCTGGATGCACCAATGGTTTTAGTGCAGCATATGCCTGCAGGATTTACAAAATCCATGGCAGACAGACTTAACGAAGTCAGTGACATACATGTCAAAGAGGCGGAAGATGGAGATGTGCTCAAAAAGGGAACGATATATATTGCTCCCGGCGGAAAGCATATGGAAATAAAGAAAAGTCCTGACGGAAGCCATAAAATCAGACTCAATGATGAATTGCCTCCTATCGGCGGATTAAAACCGTGTGCAGACATTACTTATGATTCGTTGCGAACCTGTGGATATGATCAGATAGTGTGTGTTGTACTGACCGGTATGGGAGCAGATGGTACCAAGGGAATAAAATCCTTAGCAAAGAGTAAGCCGGTATATGTGATATCGCAGAATGCCGAGACTTGTGTGGTATACGGAATGCCTAAGTCGATTGCTGAAACCGGACTGGTAAATGAAGTGGTTCCTCTTACACAGGTTGCTCAAACAATAACAAAGAATGTGGGGGTACAGTAATATGGATGTAAGCCAATATCTTGAGATTTTTATTGATGAAACAGAAGAACATCTGCAGACTTTAAGTGACTGCATTATGGAACTTGAAAAAGAACCGGAAAATATGGATACTATAAATGAAATTTTCCGTGCAGCCCATTCCTTAAAGGGTATGGCAGGTACCATGGGATTTAAGCGCATGCAGCGACTGACCCATGATATGGAAAATGTTTTTCAGGAAGTCAGAAGTGATAAAGTTAAAGTTAACAGTAATATGATCGATCTTCTTTTTAAATGCTTAGATGCCATTGAAAGCTATCTGAACAATGTAAAAGCAAGTTCTGACGAGGGAACAGAAGATAATGAACTGATCATCAAAGAATTGAATGATTTTATCGCCGGTGAAGAGAATGCTGAGAAAAAAGCAGAAGAAGCTGCTCCGGCACCAAAAGAAGAAAATACAGATGAAGCAGCTAAGAATGGTGAAAAGAAGTATTTTGAATTTGAACTGAACGAGACAGACCGTACAAAGTTAAAAGAGGCTGAGAATAATGGTTTACATATTTATGGAATGACCGTATATATTCAGAAAGAATGTCTCTTAAAGGCAGCACGTGCGTTTTTGGTGTTTAAGGCTGTAGAAGAGTTTGGACAGATTCTTGTATACAACCCGACATCTCAGGAAATTGAGGACGAGCATTTTGAAAATGATTTCAGTTTCTTTATCGCATCCGAGGAAGCATTCGATAAAATTTTACAGGCAGCACAGTCTGTATCTGAAATTGAAAAAGTAGTCGGCGAAGAGGTAAAATGTGACGTGCTTGCAGAAAAACAGGCACAGGCAGAAAAGGCTGCAGCAGAAGAGGCAGCAAAGAATGAGACACCGGTTCAGGCAGAGACAGCACCGGCTCCGGAAGTAAAAGCAGCACCGGCGAAGGCTCCGGCAGCACAGAATAATAAAAAACAGACTGTTGCAAAACCAGTTACAAACAGAACGGTACGTGTTGATATTGAAAAACTGGATGCATTAATGAACCAGGTATCAGAGCTTATTATTGCAAAGAACAGTCTTGTTGCGATTGGCTCCACAGAGTCCGGTGATTTCCAGAATCAGACTTATCATGAGCAGATTGAATATCTTGAGCGTATTACAACCAATCTTCATGAGTCGGTTATGAAAGTTCGAATGGTTCCAATCGAGAGCGTTGTAAATAAATTCCCTCGAATGATCCGTGACCTGTCAAGAAAGCTGGACAAAAAGATGGAGCTTTACATGACTGGTGAGGATACAGAGCTTGACCGTACGGTTGTTGACCAGATCGGTGATCCTCTGCAGCACTTACTGCGTAACTCTGCTGACCATGGTCTTGAGGATAACGAAACACGTATTGCTCTCGGTAAACCGGAAGTGGGAAGCATTTTCTTAAATGCATTCCAGGAAGGCAATAATGTCATCATCCAGGTCGGAGATGACGGTGCCGGTATTGATGTGGCTGCAGTACGTGATAAAGCAATCGAGAGAGGCATTATTACAGAAGAACAGGCTGAGAGCATGAGCCAGAAAGATATTATCAATATCCTGTTCCTTCCAAGTTTCTCAATGTCCAAAAAAATTACCGATATCTCAGGACGAGGTGTTGGACTTGATGTAGTAAAATCCAACATTGAAGCATTAGGTGGTGATGTTGAAGTTAAGACAGCAATGGGTGAGGGTACAACTTTTACAGTACGTCTGCCGCTTACTCTTGCAATTATCCAGGCTCTGATGGTAGAGGTAAGAGATGAAAAATATGCGATCGCACTTGGTTCCATCTCCAATATTGAGGATATTCCGGTTAAGGATATCAAGTATGTGGAGGCACAGGAAGTAATTCATCTGCGTGGCAAGGTTATCCCATTAGTACGGCTCGATAAAGTGCTTGATCTTGAGCCAAGGGAAGAACCGGAAAGCCTGACCGTTGTTATTGTAACGAAAGGTGACAGCATGGCGGGTCTTGTAGTTGATAACCTGATCGGACAGCAGGAGATCGTAATCAAGTCACTTGGAAAATACATTGACAATAACAAGCTGATCAGTGGTGCAACCATCCTCGGAGATGGCGAAGTTGCATTGATCTTAGATGTGAATACGTTAATGTAATGGAGGGTACTTAGCATGGCAAATAATAATCTTGAAACAACGGAAAAAGAATCCAAACAATATATCGTTGTCATGGTGGGCAGTGAACAGTATGGAATTGATATCAGCTATATTGATAACATTGTCCGCATGCAGAAAATTACAAGAGTTCCGAAAGTACAGACATATTTTAAAGGTGTGATCAATCTTCGTGGTGAGGTTGTTCCGGTTATGAGTGTACGCAAAAAAATGGGACTTGAAGATGATGTGCTGACAAATGCAAGCAGAATCATTATCTTAAAATTAGAGGAAAATGCTTCTTTAGGTGTCATCGTAGATGAAGTAAGAGAAGTTGTAAATTTAAGTGAAGATGAAATTGATAAAGTTTCTAACAAAGGAAGATTTATCAATGGAATCGGAAAGCATGGAGATCAGCTGATTTCCCTGCTTGAGATCAATGCACTTGTAGAGGAAAATAATTAATGAAAAGGTGGGGTTTTATGAAACATAAAATCCCACCGGATCTTTATCTGATGTGCAAAATGAGAGGAGAATCAGCAATTCATGGGAAATTTAACGTTGGAAGACGTAAATAATATGTATCTCGATGTCTTAAAAGAGATTGGTAATATCGGTGCAGGAAATGCAACTACCGCAATTGCAAATATGCTTGGCATGAAAATCGACATGAATGTCCCGAACGTAAAACTGATGGAAGTTTCAAAATTAGGAACGGCTGTCGGAGCGGAGGATGAAACAATTGTTGGCATTTTCTTAGAGGTGCTGAATGACATCGAAGGTAGTATGATGTTTCTGGTAGATATTCCATCGGCACGTTATCTTGTTAACAAACTGATGATGGAAGATGTGCCGGCAGATAAACCATTTGATGAAATGGAATTATCTGCGTTAAAAGAAATAGGAAATATTATTGCAGGTTCTTATCTGTCAGCCCTTTCTTCTATGACGAATCTTGTGATTTCTCCGTCTGTTCCTTATATTGCCGTAGATATGGCAGCTTCTATCTTAAGTGTGCCGGCCATTGAGTTTGGACAGTTTGGTGATAATGCACTGTTGATTCAGACTGAGATCTGTGCGGACGTGGCAATCAATGGATATTTTATATTGATGCCAGAGCAGGGGTCCTATGAAAAGATATTAACGTCACTTGGAATCTCACTGTAAGGAGAAGGATATATGAGCGAAGTAATAAAAGTGGGCATGGCAGATTTGAATATATGTAAAGCCCCTGATGTTATTACAACTTTGGGATTGGGTTCGTGCATTGGACTGGTATTTTATGATCCGGTATCAAAAGTTGGGGGAATGGTTCATTATATGCTCCCGGACAGTACAAAAGTCAGAAATAACAGCAATATCGCAAAGTTTGCAGATACAGGGATTGATGAATTATTACGCCGTGTAATTGCGGCAGGAGCAAATAAGGGCAGATTGATCGCTAAAATTGCCGGCGGTGCAAAAATGTTTGAAGTGAGTGGTTTGTCAGATGTTGGTAATATTGGTGCGCGAAATGCAGAGGCGGCAAAAGCAAAATTAAAGCAGCTTGGAATCAGGCTTGTTGCAGAAGATACAGGACTTAATTATGGTCGTACTGTTGAACTTCATTGTGATACAGGCGAGTTTTATATCAAATCAGTAGGCAAACCTTTAAAGATTATCTGATAGAAAGGCATGGATGCATTATGAAAACAAAGCCGATACCAGCTATCGTTATGCTTGTGGCAGGACTGGTTGCCTGTATTGCGGGAATGGCGGGACATATGGAAACCGGCAGATTTGTAAAAATGCTGCTGGTTGTCTTAATTGTGTTTTATATTATTGGCGGGATTGTAAAACTGTTGATTGATAAAAATTTTAAGGATATGGAAGAGGAAACCACGGATGGTGAAGAAACTCCGGCAGAGTCAGAAGATCAGGCAGAACCGGAGCAGGAAAGCGATGAACAGGATGACGAATAACTGAAACGTGGGGGCTTCATATGAAAACGGTAGAAAAAGAAAAGCTCTGGGAGGAATATCGGAAAAATCCTTCCGCGGAGCTGCGGGAGAAAATTATTATCGAGTATGCTCCACTGGTGCGGGTTGTGGCAGGACGGCTTAGCATGTATCTCGGATATAACGTAGAGTATGAAGATCTGGTTAGCTATGGTATATTTGGACTGATAGACGCAATAGATAAATTTGATCGTGGAAAAGATGTAAAGTTCGAGACGTATGCAAGTTTAAGAATACGTGGATCCATATTGGATCAGATAAGAAAGATGGATTGGATTCCACGGACGGTGCGGCAGAAACGCAAGAAGATCGAGGAAGCGATCAAGCAGATCGAAACTAAGACAGGACAAAATGCTTCGGATGAAGAAATAGCAAAAGAATTAGGAATCGGTGAGGAAGAATTAAATGACTGGCAGACGCAGTTAAATGTCACAAATGTTATCTCACTGAATGAATTTGTGGAGCAGGGCGGAGAACCTGTGATGGATGCAAAAAATAATTCACATTTCATCCAACCCGAGGAGTCTGTTCAGGAAGAAGAACTGAAAAAAGTTCTGATGGAGTCACTGGAGCTTTTGACAGAAAAAGAGAAAAAAGTTATTTTATTATATTATTATGAGGATCTGACGTTAAAGGAAATAAGCAGCATCCTTGAAGTCTCGGAATCGAGGGTTTCGCAGCTTCATACCAAGGCATTGTTAAAAATGCGTAAAAAGATGGGAAACTATATGGGAATACTGATTGACTGACAGAAGAGTCCGGAGGTGATATGTTATGTCGATAAGACCAGTTGATTTGAGTGGAATGATACAACGAACGCAGGACATTGGCAACATTAAGCATGCGGAGGACAGCAGACCGATCGTAGATCAGTATAACATTGAGGTAAGGCAGGAAAAACAGGAATCTGATTTGTCCCACAAAGTACAGGACCCGGAACAGAAGGATAATCAGGAATTTCGATATGATGCCCGGGAAAAAGGAAATAACAGTTATAACGGTAGTGGAAAAAAGAAAAAAAAGCATGGTCAGTCAGAAGAGGATGAAGGAAGTGTTCATGTTAAGGAACGCAGGACCAGCTTTGATGTCAAAATATAACGAAAGGCGTAATAGTTGATATGACGGGAATAGTAATTTTTTTGCTTCTGACGGGGGTTGTTTTTATGGTTGGAAGTTTTTTTATCACGGAACGCTTATCTCCATCCGAATTAAATAAGATTGCAGAGTTAAGTAAGGACGAACTGGGCAGAATCATTGACGGTGCTCTGTCAGATGCCAGCAGTAAAGTAGAGGAGGCAATTCAGACACAGATCGATGCTTCTTCGGAACAAGTGGAGCGTGCACTGGAAAAAGAAACAAATGAAAAGATCATGGCCATCAGTGAATATTCAGATACAGTCATGGAAAACATGAATAAAACCCATAATGAGATCATGTTTCTTTATAATATGCTGAATGACAAACATGCAGAGCTGACAGGTCTTGCTACTGATCTGCAGAAGATCGCAGCAAATGTCAAGAGTATACAGGATGGGTTGGCAAAGAAAAAAGCACCGGAGCCAGTTCCTGTGGCGAGGCCTGAGTCCGTAGAAGAAAAAGTGGAAATAAAAGAACAGAAAATCCCAGTCGTAAAAAAGAAAGAAAATCCTGATACAGAGGAAAACCACACGGGTAAGATTCTTGAAATGCGCAAAAAGGGAATGCAGAGTGTTGAGATTGCAAAAGCACTAGGAGTAGGACTCGGAGAGGTTAATCTTGTACTTGGACTTTATAAAGGGGATACAGATTCGTGAAGCTAAAATATTATTTAAGAGGACTTGGTATAGGTATCATTGTCACAACAATTATTCTTGTAAGCTGCTTTTCAATGCAGAAACCTAAAATGACAGATGCACAGATCATTGAAAAGGCATCCCAGCTTGGTATGATTATGCCGGAACAGGACAGTGTAGTCGCTGCAGAGACAGAAACCACAGAACCGGAAGAAACACAGCAGAAAAATGAACAGCAGGTGGCAGCAGAAGAAGCACAGCAGGAGACAGAACAGCAGACAGAAGTGCCAAAAGAGCAGGCAACAGAAGAAACACAGCAGGATGCGCCGTCAGAAGATACAGAGAATGCAGAAAATGAAGAATCAGCACAGCAGGAACCGTTTACGCTTGTTGTAAACCGTGGAGATGTATGCAGAACAATGTGTGAGAATCTTGCTGCCAATGGTGTGATCGATGATTCGGAAGGGTTACGCAAATATTTGAGTGAAGTTGGTTATGCTTCCTTTATCAGTGCTGGAACCTACCAGATTCCGTATCACGCATCTTATGAAGAAATTACAAATATTTTAAAAGCCGGACCGATGGAACAGCAGCAATAAAATAGAATAAAATAAAAAATACGCTCCAATCAGAAAAAAGTACTTGATTCTGGTTGGGGCGTATGTTATAATTTGCAAGGTTATGACGGAATAAAAAAGAATATTCCAAACAAACACATGTGTGGACTGACAGGCTGGTGCCAGATGGTCGTCTGAAAGAATGAAACACATGGAAGCAACTTATAAAAAGCCTGACGCACAGCTTTTTATAACAACAAAAACCAGGAGGTAGAAACATGAGCGTTATTTCAATGAAACAGTTATTAGAGGCAGGTGTTCACTTTGGACATCAGACAAGAAGATGGAACCCTAAAATGGCTCCATACATCTACACAGAGAGAAACGGAATCTATATCATTGATTTACAGAAATCCGTTGGTAAAGTAGATGAGGCTTACAAAGCAGTATCTGATATCGCAGCAGCAGGTGGCACAATTCTTTTCGTAGGAACAAAGAAGCAGGCTCAGGATGCAATCAAGACTGAGGCAGAGCGTTGCGGAATGTTCTATGTAAATGAGAGATGGTTAGGTGGTATGCTGACCAACTTCAGAACTATCCAGAGCCGTATTGCAAGATTAAAAGAGATCGAGACAATGGCAACAGATGGTACTTTCGAGGTATTACCAAAGAAAGAAGTTATCGCACTGAAAAAAGAGTGGGAGAAATTAGAGAAAAACCTTGGTGGTATCAAGGAAATGAAAAAGATCCCGGATGCAATCTTCGTTGTAGATCCTAAGAAAGAAAGAATCTGTATCCAGGAAGCTCATACATTAGGAATCAAATTAATTGGTATCGCTGATACAAACTGTGATCCGGAAGAGTTAGATTATGTAATTCCGGGTAATGATGATGCTATCAGAGCCGTTAAATTAATCGTATCTAAGATGGCAGATGCTGTTATCGAGGCTAATCAGGGTGCAGAGATGACTGCAGAAGAGGCAGAGTCTGCAGCAGCTGACGAAGCAGTAGAGGAAGCATAAGAACAAATTAATTTTGGAGGATTGAAAAATGGCTATTACAGCAGCTATGGTAAAAGAACTGCGTGAGATGACTGGCGCAGGTATGATGGATTGTAAAAAAGCATTAAACGAGACTAACGGAAATATGGACGAGGCTGTTGAGTTCTTAAGAAAGAACGGACAGGCTAAGGCTGAGAAGAAAGCAAGCAGAATCGCAGCAGAGGGTCTTTGCACCGTTGTTGTAAAAGATGATACAACAGCAGCAGTTGTTGAAGTTAACTCTGAGACTGATTTCGTTGCTAAGAATGAGACATTCCAGAATTTCGTAAAAGCAGTAGCAACTCAGGCTGTAAACTCTGATGCAAAAGATATGGATGCATTTATGGCAGAGGCATGGAACGAGGATGCTTCTAAGACTGTTAACGATGCATTAGTAGAGAAAGTAGCTGTAATCGGAGAGAACTTAAAGATCCGTAGATTTGAGAAAGTTGTTGCAGAGCATGGCTGCGTAGTTTCTTATGTACATGGCGGCGGAAGAATCGGTGTTATCGTAGACGCTGATACTGATGTTGTTAATGATGCTGTAAAAGAGGCTATGGTTAACATTGCAATGCAGATTGCAGCTTTAAATCCAAAATACGTTTCCAGAGACGAAGTAAGTGCTGATTATATCGCACATGAGAAAGAGATTCTTTTAGCTCAGATCATGAACGATCCGAAAGAGTCCCAGAAACCGGAGAAAGTTATCAACGGTATGATCGAAGGACGTATCAGCAAAGAGTTAAAAGAAGTATGCTTAGTAGATCAGGTATACGTAAAAGCTGAGGATGGAAAACAGACCGTTGCTAAATACCTTGAAGAGGTTTCTAAAGCAGCTGGATGTACTGTAAAAGTTAAGAGATTTGTTCGTTTTGAGACTGGTGAAGGTCTTGAGAAGAAACAGGAAGACTTCGCAGCAGAAGTTGCAGCTCAGATGAATGCTTAATTTGATATTGTGCTAAGTTCCTGAACATATTGATAACCCTTATGAATGATGCAGACATCATTTATAAGGGTTATTTTTGACTCTAAATATTGATCTTCCGCTGGAAAGTTCCTGGTGTCATTCCATATTTCTTTTTAAATTCCCGATGAAAATAGGATAAATTATTAAATCCACAGGAAAGTGAGACCTCAAGAGAGGATTCTGCACCCTGTTCGAATAGCTCTGCCGCTTTTTCCAGTCGGATATTCCGTACATACTCCATGGCAGATTCTCCCATATATTTTTTGAAAAAACGCATGAAATGGTATTCGCTGAAACAGCAGATGGATGCGAGATCGGCGATTGATAAAGGCTCTGCATAATGATGTTCAATGAATTCTAACACGGCTTTCAGTTTGCTGGTGTGTTCATTGGAAAGCTGGGAAAATGCAGAATCTTCCTGACAGAAAGGAAGCAGCAGAGCGATCAGTTCTAAAAGGAGAGACTTGATCTTCAGTTCATAACCAATGGATTTACTGTGATAAAGCTGACTAAGCCTTTGAAAAATCGACAGGGCGTCTCCATAGATGGGATGTTCTTTTTTTATGATATAAGGAGGAATTAATTTTTGCATTGCAAGCGGCGCGAGATATTTGACTGCACAGATATCCGCGTTTCCCATGCCAAGATAATTCATATGAAAAACATATGTTTCGGAAGTCATTACCGGATCTGTGTCAGCGTGGATAGAATGAAGGACTAAAGGTGGTACAAATATAAGATCTCCCGCATCTGCAGAATAGGGACAAAGCTGTATCTGATAGGTACAGCCTCCGTTTGTAATCATTGTAAACTCAGCCTCATCGTGCCAGTGCGCAGTGACTGCCGGACAGGTGGCAGACAGGTTTGTGACATAGCATTGCAGAGGAAAGAGCTGTTCACCGTGTTTTGCTTTTTCTTTTTGGTCTAAAGATAAACTGATTGCCATAAAAACTCCATTCTGCCGGTGCAGATTTTGGTCTGTATATGCGAATCTGCTGCCAGCTTTTTTACTACCTGAAAATACACAATATATCCAAGCATGAGTTGCCCTGTGTAGGGTGGTTCCGGGGGTTTTCGATTGGCAAATTGCATCAAGCC